>JAEUKG010000665.1 GCA_016794325.1 Myxococcales bacterium
CGCTCGGCGAGCCGCGCCCCGGCACGGAGGCCGAGACGTTCGCGCGCCACCTCGCGGCGGTGCGCAGCCCGAGCTCCGGCCCTCCTCCGCCTCCGGACGACGCGCTCGTCGTGGGCGAAGGCGCCGCGTGGTTCCGGCCGCCTCGCGGCGCGCGCGTCGGCCTCGAGCGGCGGCGCTCGCTCGCGCAGGTCGCCGCGCGCCTCGCGGTCGAGCGCCTCGAGCGCCCGGGGCACGCGCTCCCCTCGGCCGCGCTGCGCGAGGCGGGGTGGCCGGGCGAGAAGCTCCAGGCCGCGGCCGGCGCCCATCGCGTGCGCGTCGCGATCTCCACGCTGCGCAAGCTGGGGTTGCCGATCGTCACCGGCGAGGATGGCTGGGCGCTCGATCCGGCGATCGTCCTCGTGCGGGCTTGACAGGGCTCCGCGACGGGCGAAGCGCGACGGGCGAAGCGCGAAGGGCGAAGCGCGACGGGCGAAGCGCGACGGGCGAAGCGCGAAGGGGGAAGCGCGAAGGGGGAAGCGCGAAGGGGGGAGCGCGAAGGGGGAAGCGCGAAGGGGGAAGCGCGAGGCGCGAAGGGCGAGGCGCGAGGGACGCGCGTGGAACCTCGGGGGGCCCGACGCGCCGCGCGCCTTGATGCGCAAGTGCTCGATTTGATGGGTCTTTGATGGAGGTTTGATGGGGGAGGGACCGTACTTGTTCCCGCATGACGGCGACGGCAACCGCGCCGCTCACACGGAGAAGGTCCCATGGCATTCGGTTTCGACGACAAGCACGCAGCGTCCCTCCTCTCGCCCCAGCTCGGCCCCGGCGAGCGGCTCCTCTACCGCACCCGCGGCGTCGAGAAGCCCTGGTACTCGCGTGTGCTGTCGCGCTTCGGCAGCATGTTCTGGCGCAACTACGTCGTCGCGGCGACGGATCAGCGCCTCCTCTTCGTCCAGTACGGCGGCATGTTCGGCCGCTTCTCGCCGAAGAAGGTCGACTCGATCGCGTGGCGCGACGTCGACCAGGCCAAGCTCGGCTGGGGGGTCTTCAACAAGAACCTCTCGGTGAAGTCCGGCTCGCGCGGCTTCTCCAAAACCGTCGTGCTCGGCCGCTTCTGGCTCAAGGACAACTTCGCCGCGGCCGAGGGCCTGGTCCAGACCTGGGGCCAAGCGCGCGGCAACACCCTCCCCCCCACTCCGTTCGCGGGCGCTCTCCCCAGCCACGCGAACTGATCGACTCCCCAACCCGAAGAAACGAACGAAAGAAGAACACCACCATGAAGCTCTCGATCCTCTCGCTCTCCACCGTCCTCGGTCTCGCCACGCTCGTCGGCTGCTCCAAGCCGAGCCCCGAGCAGCAGAAGAAGAACGAGGAGGCGCTCGCCTCGGCCCTCGCTTCGGCCCTCGCCGCGCCGTCGTCGGCTCCCACCCTGAACTCGGCGCCGGCGGCGGCGGCGGGCGGCGGCGGGATCGTCGCGACCTGCAACAAGAAGGACGACGGCAAGTGCACCGAGACGCTCGGCGCGACCGGCCTCGGCGCCGACGAGAGCTGCAAGATGCTCGGCGGCGTCTACACGAAGGGCAGCACGCCGTGCGCGAAGGAGAACCTCCTCGGCACCTGCACCCGCACCGACGCGTCGAGCGGCCTCAACGACGTCGACTACTACTACAAGCACAGCGGCGCCGACGCCGACATCATGAAGTCGCTCTGCGAAGAGGTGATGTCCGGCAAGTGGGCGGCGCCTGCCGGCGGAGCCGGCGCGGGCAAGGCGGCGGCCCCGGCCAAGCCGGCGGCCCCGCCCGCGAAGAAGAAGTAGTCAGCGCTTCTTCAGCCGATCGCACTTGGGCGCCTCGGTCACCACCGTGACGCCCTGGTTGCTCGGGACTCGCTCGTTCAGCACCTTGGTGATGCCAGGGCGCCCCGTGAAGATGTCCACGTGGTCGCCCTGGACCTTGCTGCCGCGGTCCTCGACGAGGAAGCACCCGTCGAGCGGCTCGCCGTTCGGGACGGGGACGCCGTCGAGCTCGGGGATGTAGATCGGCGTCCCCAGCGGCAGCACCGTGGGGTCGGCGGCCACGGTGACGAGCGGCATGATCGGCGTCCCCGCCGCGCCGCGCCCGTACGGGAATTTCGCGGCGTCGAGCGCGTCGTAGCAGATCTTCTGGCCCGTGCGCGGGCACGTCTCGGCGCAGGCGCAGCTGCGCTTGGCGAAGCTCACCGTGCCTCCGCGCTTGAGCGAGCCCGAGCCCTGGACGCACACCGCGTCGTGGAAGCCTCGGGGCACCTCCGCGATGACCCCGCACGAGGCGCTCATGAGCTTCACGGTCTCGCCCGAGAAGTCTCCCTCCGCGGGGAAGTCGTAATACGTGTTGCGGAACGTGCCGAGGACGCGGCCGCCTCCACCGCTCGTCGGATCCGGTCGACCGCCGATCGTCCGCGGTCGAACGGGCATCGGCTGGACCGGCGGCAGCGCCGACATCGATCCGACGTCGCCGGTGAAGGGCTCGCGAGGCGGCGGAGCGCCGCCGCCACACGCCACGAGCGAGACCACGGGAGCGACGAGCCAGAGCCAGGTGCGCATGGCCCATCGTCTACCACGGGAGTCGGCGGTTGGCGCCGCCCGCGACGGCCTGCGACGGCCCTCCTTCGGAGCGAAACGCGCGACACGGCTCGGCGGATCCGCCGTTCGGCCCGCTTCTTTTTCGCTGGCTCGGCCCTCGCGCGAACGTCAGACTAGGTGCTGATGCGCCCCGCGCACCTTCTCCGGTCCATCGCCTCGCTCGCGGTCGTCGCCTCGATCGCCTGCTCCTCGAGCAGCGCCGACGAGTTCTCCGACCCCGACGTGCCCGCGCGCAACGCGAACCCTCAGGGCGTCGCGTACCCGACCGACAACGTCGGCTGGACCGCCCGAGCGAACGCGAAGCTCCCCGGCAAGCGCATCCCCAACCTGACCTTCCAGGGATACCTCGACTCGAACCGGTCCGCGGGCCTCAAGGTCGTGTCGCTCGCCGACTTCTACGACCCGAAGGCCGAGAAGTACAAAGCCCTCCACCTCCAGGTCGCGGCGACGTGGTGCCCCAACTGCCGCAGCCAGGCTCGCGACACGGTCGCGAAGCGCGACGGGCTGGTGGCGCGCGGGGCGGCGCTCGTCGAGATCATCGTCGCCGGCAACACCCACGGCGCCGGCCCCTCGCTCGGCGAGGTGGACTCGTGGATCGACGAGCACAAGACGAACTTCACCGTCCTCATCGACGTGCGCGCCAAGCGCCTCGGGCCGTTCGCCGGCGGCGGCGCCGAGTTCCCGGTCCCCTTCAACGTGCTGATCGACCCCCGCACGATGGAGATCCTGCGGATCGACTCCGGCTACCCGGACGACGCGAACAAATACGTGGGCGCCGCGCTCGATTTCGTCGCCACGACGCCCCCTTCGTACTGACGGGTCACCCGCGCTTCAGCACGACGCGCCCGAACCACCTCACGAGGTCGCGGATCCAACCGAGGGGCCCGCCGTCCGCGCGCCCGCGCAGCGCGTTCTGCATCGCCGGGCCGTTCTTGGGGCTCTCCGACGTCGACGCGCACAGGACCCAGTCCCCTTTGTCGATCGTGCCCGACGCCTTGGTCTCCCAGTTGCCGCCGGTCATCGGGTGGTAGCTCTCCCACGAGATGGCCCAGGGGTCGGCCATGAGCTGCTTGCCCTCGGGCAGGGTGGGGTAGATCGCCCGACTGAGCCACTCGGGATATCCGGACGCCATCCAGATCCGACCGCCAGGGAACGCCCCGCCGAGCGTCCCGTACATCCACGGGGCCGTCGGGTTCCACTGGTCGGAGGTCACGGGCGCGCTCGGGTTCGAGCCGGCGAACCACGGCTCGCAGCTCGGATCGGCCCAGTCCTTGGCCCCGGTGGTGGGCGCCGTGGCGCCGTGCGCCGCGCAGATCGCGGCGAGGTTCTTCCACATCCCCACGCAGTCCTTCGCGCCGATGCTGATGGGCTGGGTCACCTGGACGAGCACCATGTCGCCGCACTGCGACTCGTCGCCGCACTGCGGCTTCAGGGGGATCGCACCCTTGGGCAGCGGACCCGGCTCCGGCGGTGGGTAGTCGCTCGCGTCGTCGACCGGGCTCGCCTTCTCGTCGACCTTGTCCGACGCCTTCTCGTCGACCGGGCTCGCCTTCTCGTCGGGCTTCTCCGGCGGCTTCTCGTCGACCGGGGGCTCCGCGGGAGGGGGGTCGGGCGGCGGGGCCTCGGGTGACCGCACCGCGCCCACGAGGGGGAGGGCGAGCGCCGCGGCGGCGTCGCGATATTTGTAAGATACAACCATATCGGCGGCGAGCGCGTCGCCCCCGGCGGCCCACGTCAGCGCGACCGTGCACGTCTTGCCCACGTCGAGGCTCTTTTCGCACGTCCCGCCTTCTCCGGGCGGGCTGCCGCCGGCGAACGTGACCCCCGGAGGGAGCTCGAAGGAGAGGTCCGTCGCGGCGACGCGCTTGCCGTTTCGCAGCATGATGGTCCGCGTCGCGCTCTGTCCGGCGAAGACGGAGCCGAACGCGACCGGCTTTCCGGCGCCCCGCTTCGCCGACGTGAGGGGCTGCGCCGCGCGCGCCTCGTTGGTCGCGCAGAGGATCCAGTCGCCGATCTCCGCCGTCCCCGACGAGATCGTCTCCCAGTTGCCGCCGGTCATCGGGTGGTAGCTCTCCCAGGCGATCGCCTCGGGCCGGGTCATGAGCGAGTCGCCTGCGCCGAGGGCGGGGTACGTCGCCTTGCTGAGCCAGGTCGGCTCGCCCGCGACGATCCACACTCGGCCTCCGACGAAGGGCGTGCCGAGGGTGCCGTACATCCACGCCCCGGTCGGGTTCCATGCGTCGGAGGTCTCGAGCTGCTTGCCGTGGCTCGACGAGAACCATTGGTCGCAGCCCCACCCATCCATGTGCGCGCTGTTGGTCACCGGGGCGTGCGCGCCATACTGCGCGCAGATGGACTCGAGCTCGTCCCACGCGCCGTCGCACGTCGACGCCGAGAAGGCCGTGACCTTGGTGAGCCTCACGAGCGCCATGTTCGCGGAGCAGCCGCTCGTGCTGCACGTCGGCGTGACGACCACTGTGTCGCCGGGGAGTGCGGAGACCGCTGGCGGCGGCGGCGGCGGCGCCTTGCGCGTGCCCTTGAGCGGGACGTCGAGCTCGGCCGCGCGCCCGCGGAGCTCGTAGGTCAGGCGCAGCTCTCCGAGGTAGGTCCCCGAGCCCGGGGGCTCGAAGTGGAGGACGACCGTGCAGCTCGCCCCCGGCGCGAGCCCGTCGCCGCACGTCCCCCCGGCGCCAGGGTACGCGCCGCCGGCCCAGCCGAACCCGCCGCTCAGCACGGCCGCGAGCTTCGTGGCGGGCACCTTCTTCGCGTTCGTGATGCTCACCGCGCGCAAGACCTCTGCGTCGGGTTTGCTGGTACCGAACGACACCACGCGCCCCCGGCCCTTGGTCGCTGCGAGCTTCTGCTGCGGCGCCACCGAGATCGCGGCCTCGGTCTGCCTGACGTTGTCGCCGTCCGCGCCCTCGGCGCCGCGGCCGCCGCAGGCCGCCAGCACGACCGCCAGACCCCCAAGCGTGAACGCGACCCACCTGCGTGTTCTCTCCCCGCCCATGTGTACTGGAACGGCTAAGCGAATGACTCATTGAGGCCCTACGGGCTCCCACGAGGCGGACGCACACGAACAGGGCTCTCCTCTGCGCTGCGGAAGCGTTCGCACCGAAGGCCGCGAAATGCATGCGGTTGACAACTGAACAAAGTACCAGTATAGAAGCACTGAACAGGACGCGTTACCGAGCTGCCAGTTCGTTCACCCGCTTTTCGAGGAGCCGCCATGGAAGACAAGAACCGCGCAAAGGCCATCGAGCTCGCCGTCGCCAGCATCGAGAAGGAGTACGGCAAGGGCTCCATCATGCGCCTGCGCGAGGGCGAGTCGCTCATGGAGGGCGTGGACGTCGTGTCGTCGGGGAGCCTCGGCCTCGACATCGCGCTCGGGGTCGGCGGGTATCCCAAGGGGCGCATCGTCGAGATCTACGGTCCCGAGTCGAGCGGCAAGACGACCCTGACGCTCCACGCCATCGCGAGCGTGCAGAAGGCGGGCGGCGTCGCGGCGTTCATCGACGCCGAGCACGCGCTCGACCCGGCCTACGCGCGCAAGCTCGGGGTCAAGACCGACGAGCTCCTCGTCTCCCAGCCCGACTACGGCGAGCAAGCGCTCGAGATCGCCGACATGCTCGTGCGCTCCAACGCGGTCGACATCGTGGTCGTCGACTCGGTCGCCGCCCTCGTCCCGAAGGCGGAGATCGAAGGCGACATGGGCGACAGCCACGTCGGCCTCCAGGCGCGCCTCATGAGCCAGGCGCTGCGCAAGCTCACCGGCACCGTGTCGCGGTCCAACTGCCTCCTCGTCTTCATCAACCAGATCCGCATGAAGATCGGCGTCATGTTCGGCTCGCCCGAGACCACCACCGGCGGCAACGCGCTCAAGTTCTACGCCTCGGTCCGCCTCGACATCCGCCGCATCGGCGCCATCAAAGAGGCCGCCGTGTCCGACAAGAAGGACCCGACGGTCGTCGGCAACCGCACGCGGGTGAAGGTCGTGAAGAACAAGATGGCCCCGCCGTTCCGCGAGGTCGAGTTCGACATCCTCTACGGTCAGGGCATCAGCCGCGCTGGCGACGTCATCGATCTCGGCGTCGAGGCCGGCATCATCGAGAAGAGCGGCGCCTGGTTCTCGTTCGGCGGCGAGCGCATCGGCCAGGGCCGCGAGAACGCCAAGACCTACATCGAGCAGAACCCCAAGCTGATGGACAAGATCGAGAAGATGATCCTCCAGAAGCACAACATCGGTAAGGCCAACCAAGCCGAGGCCGACAAGGGCGCCGCAGCCGCAGCCGCCCCCGCCAAGCCCGCCGCGAAGAACGGCGCGGCGCCCGCCCCTGCACCCGAAGAGGGGAAGAAGGCGCCCGTCATCACCGGCAAGACGAACTGACGACGCCGAGCGTCCGGGGTACGTTCCCTCCGTGCCCCGGCGCTCGCGCCCCTTCTGTCACCGCCCGATGCTCACGCGGCGCGGGCGCGGGAGCCCCAGAGGGCTCCTTCGAGCTCGGCGATCATCCGCCGAGCCTCGCCCGGCGACGGCATGCCCGCGCGGTCGTGGACGTCGGCGGCGAGCGGAGTCGCGAGGGCGGTCGCCAAGTCGGCCACCGCCTCGGCCTTCGCGCGCGCGATCGCGGCGCGCTCGTCGGGCGTGAGGCGCGGCTCGATCCACGCCGCCACGTCCCACGACAGCTCGGCGTGTTTCGTCTCGTCCGCCGCGATCACGTGCATGATGCACCGAATCCGCGCGTCGCTCGCGCGCCGCGCCTGGAAGGTGGCGAC
>JAEUKG010000680.1 GCA_016794325.1 Myxococcales bacterium
TCGACCTCGAACTTCCGGTCGAGGGTGTTCTCCTTCGCGAAGAAGGCCGCGGCCTTTTAGGACCTCGCGCTCGAGGCGAAGCGTCTTGTTCTCCCGGCGGAGAGCCGTGAGCTCGTCGCGCTCCGCGGTCGTCAGCGCCGCTGGGGCCCCTGCCGGCGTCGACGTCGGCCTGGCGGACCCACGCTCGAACCGACGTCTCCGTCAGGTCGAGGTCACGCGCCACCTCCCCTGCCGTCTTCCCGCTCGTCCGAACGAGACGGACGACCTCCGCCCGATACTCCGGCGTGAAGTGCCTTCGCTTCCGCTTCTTCTTCGTGACCATGAACACCTCCTGCCCA
Organism: Myxococcales bacterium; assembly: GCA_016794325.1. GTDB lineage: Bacteria > Myxococcota_A > Polyangia > Polyangiales > Polyangiaceae > SXNL01. Next base: position 339 of record JAEUKG010000680.1, read on the forward strand.
GCCCATCGCGGGCCATCTCAGGTGTCCAAAGAACCGGGGGAAGACCAACCATAGTTCGTCTCGAAGTTTGTCGTGAACTCGATCCACTCTGCATAGCTGTCTCGTTCGCCCTTCGGGTTCGTCAAGCTTGGGAAGCGAGTGACCTCGATCGTCTTGTCGCTCGCACGTCTCGTCGCGGGTCTCGTCGATCTTGGGGCGCTCATGGTCGACCTCCCGCCTTGGTGGCGGTCCCGTAGAACGCTTGAAGGCTCTTCAGACCACGCGCGAAGAGCTCGGGGTACATGGCGCCGGCATCGGAGCCGGGCACACTGACGAGAAGTGCCGCGAACTCTTGGTACGCGGCGCGCACGACGGCGTCGGCGATCCCGTCGCCGGTCGCCCGTCGCCCCCCCGCCAGGCTTCACGCCCCCCTCACCGCGCGGGCAACAACCCGATCGCCTCTCGCGCCGGCCGACAGTCGAACGGCAGCTTCTTCTCCTGCGCCCCGCCGCACCGCTGGTGGATGAGCAACGTCGTCCCCCGCGCGAACGCCCCGTAGCTCTCCCACCGCGTCCGCGCGTCGAAGTCGGCGCACCCCTCGTCGCGGCACCGGACGACGCACAGCGTGTCGGTCGCCCCGCCGCGCCGCGCGTCGAGGCACGCCACCGACACCACCGACGGCCCCGCGATGCCGGGGTTCGGACTATCCGTAACGATATATCCAGCCTCGGTCAGCCGAGCCCGCACCGCGCCCTCGTCCCACGGGGGCCCCGAGGCGGCCCGCGAGCACGCGGCGGCGAGCCCCGCGGCGAGGACGGCGGACGAGAGGGCGCGCGCGCTCACGTCGACGAGCCTACGCCAGATCGGCGCGCCCGCGCGACGTGGAGCGCGAGATCGAGCACGCCCGCGATCGCGAGGGCCGGCGCCACCAGCGTCGCCCCGAGCCGCGCGGCGAGGTAGAGCGGCCCGAGCAGCACCGACCACGGCGACCGCGGCATGCCCACCACCACCGTCACGTGCTCCTCGAGCCCGAGCGCCGCCGCCGCCGCGTAGACGAGCGCGATGGCGCCGGCGGCGCCGAGGAGGAGGATGGCCGCGACGGGCCAACCGCGGCTCGTCGACCGGCTCATCGCACCACCTCCGCGCTCGCCGGGCGAGCGGCGCGCCGGGCCCGCGCCCGGTCCCAGAGCCGGCTCTCGGTCATGGCGTAGAAGATCACGGCGTCGCCGACGTCGCTCGCCGCGCGGTAGGTCGAGCGGTCCTTGGCGGGGGCGGCCGGCAGCGCCAGCCACGCCGCGCGCGCCCGGGGTAACGCCCCGTGGGGGTA
>JAEUKG010000681.1 GCA_016794325.1 Myxococcales bacterium
GTTGATCGCACGCCGTCGGGGGGCCAGATTGACCTCGTCCCGCGAGCGACGGGCAGGAGATCACGAATGAAGATCGCATTCATCGGCGCCGGCAAGGTCGGCGCCGCCATCGCCATCCACCTCGCGAACGCGGGGCACGACGTCGTCCTCGCCGAGTCGAGCGACGGGTCCGCCAGCGTGGCCGCCGCCCGCGCTCGGTCGAGCAAGCTGCGCGCGGCGCCGGCGGCGGCCGCGGTGGCCGACGCGGAGGTCGTCTTCCTCGCGACGCCCTACGGCGCGAACGAGGGGGTCCTCCGCCCGCTCGCCGGCGCGCTCCGCGGCAAGGTGCTCGTCGACTGCACGAACCCGGTCGGTCCGGGGCTCTCGCACGGGCTCGAGAGCAAGCGCTCCGGCGCCGCCGTCGTCCAGGAGCTCGCGCCCGAGGCCAAGGTGGTGAAGGCGTTCACCATCTACGGCTACGAGAACCTCGACGCCCCGCCGCCTCCGGCCTGCGCCCTCCGGCCCGCGATGCTCTTCTGCGGCGACGACGCCGCGGCGAAGTCCGCCGTCGCGAAGCTCGTCGCCGACGTCGGCTTCGAGCCGGTCGACGTGGGCGGCCTCGCGCAAGCGCTCCACCTCGAGCACATGACCCTGCTCTGGATCCGCATGGTGCGCGCCGGCGGCGCCTCGCCGCACACCGTGTGGGCGCGCTTGCCCCGCGGGTGACGCGGCGGCCGGTCAGCGCGGCGCGCGCGCAAATCGCAGGTTCGCGTCTTCGACCGGGCCCTTCTGCAGGAGCGCGACGTCGTCCCAGTAGCTCATGGTCGTTCGCCACGGCGCCTCGGCGCCCTGCCGCGGCAGCTCTCCGGCGCCGCGCTTGACGTAGCCGGCCTCGAAGTCGATGAGCGGGCGCGTCTCCATCCCCGGCGGACGCTCCGGCCGGCAGACCGCGTAGCCGCGCTCGTCCATCATCGCGAGCAGCCGGCAGAGGTGCTCGCAGACGAGGTCCACCTTCAGCGTCCACGACGAGTTGGTGTACCCGATGGCGAACGCGTAGTTGGGCACGCCGTCGAGCATCATCCCCTTGAACGCGATCCGTTCGGGATAGCGGACGGGCGCGCCGTCGACGGTGAGGGCGAGGGCTCCGAGCGGCAGGAGCGCGAGGCCGGTCGCGGTGACGATGACGTCGGCCTCGAGCTCGCGGCCGGACTTCAGGAGGATGCCGCGCTCGGTGAAGGTGTCGATGTGGTCCGTGACCACCGACGCGCGCCCCCGGCGGATCGCGCGGAAGAGGTCGCCGTCGGCGACCGCGCACAGCCGCTGGTCCCAGGGCTCGTAGGGCGGGTTGAAGTGGACGTCGACCGGGTAGCCCTCGGGGAGGCTCCGCGCCACCACGTAGCGGATCGCGCGGCGCGCGGCGCGCGGGTAGCGCTGGCAGAGCTCGTAGATCGCGCGCTGCCGGGCGATGTTCTTCCTGCGCGCGACCGAATACGCGAGCGCCGGGGGCAGGACCTTCTTGAGGAGGTTCGCGATGCGATCCTTGGTCGGGACGGGCAGCACGTAGCTCGGCGTGCGCTGGAGCATGACGACGTGAGCGGCGTCTTCGGCCATCGCGGGGACGAGCGTCACCGCGGTCGCGCCGCTGCCCACGATGACGACGCGCTTGCCGCGGTAGTCCAGGTCCTCGGGCCACTTCTGCGGGTGCACGATGGCGCCGGCGAAGCGTTCGCTGCCGGGGAAGGCCGGCGAGTAGCCCTCGTCGTAGCGGTAGTAGCCGCTCGCGCAGAAGAGCCAGGTGCACGTCAGCTCCACCGTCTCCTGGGTGTCGGTGCGACGCGCCCGCACCGTCCACCGCGCGTCCTCGCTCGACCAGTCGGCGCCGAGCACCTCGTGGTGGAAGCGGATCTTGCGGTCGGTGCCGTCCTCGGCCGCGGTCTCGCGGAGGTAGGCGAGGATCGCGGGGCCGTCGGCGATGGCCTTCTCGCTCCTCCACGGCTTGAACGCGAAGCCGAAGGTGTGGAGGTCGGAGTCCGAGCGGATCCCCGGGTAGCGGAAGAGATCCCAGGTGCCGCCGGTCGCTCCGCGCGCCTCGAGGATCGCGACCGACCGCCGCGGGTGGCGGGTCGCGAGGTAGTGGGCGACGGCGATGCCCGAGAGGCCGGCTCCGACGACGACGACGTCGAAATGCTCGAGGTTCTGGGGGGAGCGGTCCATGGTCGGCCCCCGAGAGTAGTCGGTCTCGCGCCGGC
>JAEUKG010000858.1 GCA_016794325.1 Myxococcales bacterium
TGCGGCGACGAGCCCGAGCGCCTCGTCCCAGCTCGCGTTGCGCAGGCTCCCGTCGGGGCGGCGGATCATCGGCGAGGTCAGCCGATCGGCGGCCTGGGCGTACTGGTGCGCGAAGCGCCCCTTCACGCAGGTGTGGCCGAGGTTCGACGGGCCGTCCGCCGCCGGATCGATCGCCACCACCTGGCCCCCGCGCACGTTCACCTCGAGCGAGCACCCCACGCCGCAGTAGGCGCACGTCGTCGTCACCGTCGCGTCGAGCGTCTCCTTGGCGCGGAACGCGGCCTCGTCGAGCGCCCCCGTCGGGCACGTGAGCACGCAGGCGCCGCACGACACGCACGCGCTGTCGGCGAACGAAGAAGCGGCGCCGGCGACGATCGTCGTCCCCCACCCTCGCCCCGAATACGCGAGCGCGAACGTCCCCTGGATCTCGTCGCACGCCCGCACGCACCGCCCGCAGACGATGCACTCGTTCATGTCGACCTTGATGTACGGGTGCCGATCGTCCTTCTCGTAGGCGTGGCGCTCTCCGTCGAAGCGGCTCGACGACAGGCCGAAGTGGCGCGCGACGTCGCGGAGCTCGTTCCGGTCGCCCTCGCGCGCGAGCGCCTCCGGCGGGTAGTCCGAGAGGACGAGCTCGACCACGCCCTTGGCGACGCGGGTCGCGACCGGATCGTGGGTGTCGACGACCATGCCCTCGCGCACCGGCGTCGTGCACGCGGCCACCGGCCCGCGCGCGCCCTCGACCCCGACCATGCACACCCGGCACGCGCCGAAGGGCGCGAGCTTGGGGTCGAAGCACAGGGTGGGGACGAAGATGCCCTCCCGCCGCGCGACGTCGAGGATGGTCGCGCGCTCGCTGGCGGTGACCTCGCGACCGTCGATCTTCAGCCGCACCAGCTTCCGAGTCGGGCTCCCGCCGCCGTCTCCGCTCACGTTGCACCTCCGGTCATCTCGCGCTCGAAGTGGGTGAGGAGCGACGCGATGGGGATCGGGATCGCGCCGCCGTGCGCGCACAGCGAACCGAGCTTCATCGTCTCGCAGAGCTCGGTGAGGAGCCCGACGTCGCGCGCCACCTCGTCGGCCGGGCGCCGCGCCTTGAGCCGGCGCACGATCTCGAGGCCGCGCCGCCCGCCGATGCGGCAGGGGAAGCACTTGCCGCACGACTCGGCGTCGCAGAACTCGAAGAGGTGCTCGGCGATGTCGCGCGCGTCCACCCGATCGTCCCAGGCGACCACGCCCCCGTGGCCGAGGAGCGCCCCCACCGCGTCGAGCTCCTCGAAGCCGATCGGCGTGTCGAGCAGGCGCTCCGGCAACACGCCGCCGAGCGGCCCGCCGATCTGCACCGCCTTGATGGGGCGACCGTCCTTCAGGCCGCCGGCGAGCTCGACGAGCACGGTGCGGAGCGGCGTGCCGAGCGGGACCTCGTAGATGCCCGGCCGGACGAAGCGCTCGTTGACCGACAGCGCCTTCGTCCCGCGGCTCTTGCCGACGCCGAGCGCGGCGTAGGCCTCGCCGCCGTTTCGGACGATCCACCCGAGGTTGGCGAGGGTCTCGACGTTGTTCACGATCGTGGGCTTGCCGAAGAGGCCGCGCTCGGCGGGGAACGGCGGACGCGCCGTCACCATGCCGCGGAGGCCCTCGAGCGAGCGCAGGAGCGCCGTCTCTTCGCCGCAGACGTACGAGCCCGCCCCGGTGACGACCTCGACGTCGAACGAGAACGACGAGCCGCGGATGTTCTTGCCGAGCCACCCCGCGTTTCGCGCCTCGAACACGGCTTTGTCGAGCACCGGCTTCGAGAGCGGGTACTCGCTGCGCACGTACACGAAGCCCTTGGTCGCGTGGGAGGCGTAGGCCGCGAGCGCGAGCCCCTCGATGAGCGCGAACGGATCGCGCTCCATGACGTACTTGTCGATGTAGGAGCCGGGGTCGCCCTCGTCGGCGTTGCAGACGACGTAGCCCTCGGAGGCGCGCTTGGCGTTGTCGGCGGCGAAGCGCCACTTGGTCGCGGTCGGGAAGCCGGCGCCGCCGCGGCCGCGGAGCCCCGAGCGCTCCACGCTCGCGAGCACCTCCTCGGGCGTCATCGTCGACAGCGCCTTGGCGAGCCCCGCGAACGCGTCGTGCGCGACCGCGGTGTCGAGGTGCGACGCGTCGATGGGCGCGGCGAGCCGTTCGAGGACGATCGCCGGACCGCCGTGGACCACGAACGCGGGCGCGTGGGCGCCGTGGGCCTCGGGCACCGGCCCCCGGCCGGCGGCCGCGTCGTCGAGCGCCGCGGCGAGCGCGCGCGCGATCTCGGGGGTGAGCCCGCCGTAGATGCGGCCCTCGATCTCGAGCGCGGGGCCGGCGTTGCAGAAGCCGAGACAATACACGCTCTCGAGCGACACCGACCCGTCGGCGCGGGTCTCGCCGAGGCCGAGGCCGAGCGCCTCCTCGAGCCAGCCGACGTGCGACTCTCCGGCGGTCGCGAAGCACGCGGTGCCGCGGCAGACCTTCACGCGCAGGCGCCCACGCTTCGCGAGGCCGAGGTCGCCGTAATACGTCGCGACGCCGTACACCGCGGCGGTCGGCTGGTGCACCGCCCGCGCGATCGCCTCGACGTCGTCGCGCGTGATCTCGCGGCGGTCGTGCATGACCGACTTCAGCCGAGAGAGCGCGTTGTCGATCGGGCTGAAATCGCTGCGCCGGCGCCGGAGCTGGACGAGGTTGTCGGACACGGTGCGATTGTGACACGCTTGCCGCGCCCGCCCAAGCGTCAGCTCACCCAGGTCTTCGGCACCATCGGGACGAAGATGACCGGGCCGAGCTCCTCGACGTCGGCCCCCAAGCCGCGGCGGTGGAGGCGAAGGAGGCGCTGGCGCTTGCCCTGCTCGCCCACCGGCGCGACGAGCACTCCCCCGTCGACGAGCTGGTGGACCAGAGCCGCCGGCACCTCCCGCGGCGCCGCGGTGAGCACCACGCGGTCGAACGGCGCCGCCTCGGGCCAGCCCTCGTAGCCGTCGCCGACCCGCGTGCGCACGTTGCCGCAGCCGAGCTCATCGAGGAGGGCGCGGGCTCGGGCCGCGAGCTCGGGCACGACCTCGACGCTGTACACCTCGCGCGCGAGCCGCGAGAGGATCGCCGTCTGGTATCCGGACCCGGTGCCGATCTCGAGCACGCGCTCGCGGCCCGAGAGGTCGAGCGCAGCCGACATCAGGGCGACGATCGACGGCTGGGAGATCGTCTGCCCGAAGCCGATGGGCGCCGGCTCGTCGGCGTACGCCTCGTCGAGGTCCGCCTCGGGCACGAAGGCGTGCCGCGGCGTCTCGGCGATCGCGCGGAGGACCCGCCGGTCGGACACCGACCGGGCCACCGCCGTGACCAGCGCGCGCCGCAGGCGCTTCGCCTCCTCGTCGTCCACGATCGCCACGCCCGAGTTTTCGCAAACGGTGGGCCAAACGTCCAGCCTCCCGGCGTCCGCGGTGGCGCCTGGGCGCGGAGTTTGCTTTTCTGCGCGCCATGAGCTCGACCTGGGAGCGCCGCGCGACGACCGCCGAGGACGTCGTCGCCCGGCTCAAGAACGGTGACCGCGTGTTCGTCCACGGCGCCGCGGCCACGCCGCTGCCGCTGCTCGAGGCCCTGGCGCGCCGCAAGGACCTCGAGGGCGTGACGCTCTACCACCTCCACCTCGAGGGCCCCTGCGAGTTCGCGAAGCCCGAGCACGCCGGCCGCTTCTTCTCGGTCAGCCTCTTCACCGGCGCGGCGCTGCGCAAACCCATCGCCGAGGGGCGCGCCGATTTCGTGCCTGTCTTCCTCTCGGACATCCCGAGCCTGTTCACCAGCGGCAAGATCCGGCTGTCGGCCGCCCTCGTCCAGCTCTCGCCCCCGAACCGCCACGGCCAGTGCACCCTGGGGACGAGCGTCGACACCGCGATGGCCGCGGTGCAGAGCGCGCCCATGGTCCTCGCCGAGATCAACGACCGCATGCCCGGGACCCACGGCAACACCGTCGTCCCCATCGAGCGCGTCGACGCCTTCGTGCGCACGAGCCGCGCGCTCGCCGCGCACGAGCCGGCGGAGCGCACCGACGTCGAGGAGCGCATCGGCGCCCTCGTCGCCGCCCTCGTCGACCACGAGAGCATCCTTCAGCTCGGCATCGGCGCCATCCCCGACGCCGTCCTCGCCCGCCTCGGCGACAAGCGCGACCTCGGCGTCCACACCGAGATGTTCTCCGACGGGCTCATCGATCTGATCGAGGCCGGCGTCGTCACCAACAAGACGAAGAAGGTCCACCCCGGCCGCACCGTCACGAGCTTCGTGAGCGGCTCCCAGCGCCTCTTCGACTTCGTCGACGACAACTTGAGCATCGAGTTCCACACCTGCGACCGCACGAACGACACCGCGCTCATCGCGAAGAACGACAAGGTGATCGCGATCAACTCGGCGCTCCAGGTCGACCTCACCGGCCAGGTGTGCGCCGACTCGCTCGGCCACAAGATCTTCTCGGGCATCGGCGGCCAGATGGACTTCATCCGCGGCGCCGCGCGCTCGCGCGGCGGAAAGCCCATCCTCGCGCTGCCGTCGACGGCCGCGGGCGGCAAGGTCTCCCGCATCACCGCCGAGCTCACCCCCGGCGCCGGCGTCGTCACCACCCGCGGCCACGTCCACTGGGTCGTCACCGAGCACGGCGCGGTCAACCTCCACGGGCTCACGCTGCGCGAGCGCGGCGAGGCGCTGATCTCGATCGCCCACCCCGACTTCCGCGCCGAGCTCCGCAGGGACCTCGCGCGCCTGCGCGGGATCTGAGCCGGCCCGGCGCGTCCGGCGCGTCAGGCGTCGAGCGCGATGACCTTGAGCGCGAGCAGCTGACGGAGGATGGTCAGCGTGTCGGCCTTCGGCATCGCGCACGCGTCGACGATGTCCTCGATCGTGCTCATCCCGTCGAAGTGCATCATCAAGAAGCCGGCGCGCGGGTCGAGCGGGAGCGCCGCGACCTCGGAGAGCGACATGAGCATCCGCGGGCAGCCGCGCATCGCGTTCGCCACCTGCACCCCGGAGCCGCTGATCGCGGTGCGCTCGTCGCGATCGTCGTCGTCCATGTCGACGTCGATCGAGTCGTCGGACGGAGGGGGCGGGTTGGTCTCGCGCACGTGCGCC
>JAEUKG010000894.1 GCA_016794325.1 Myxococcales bacterium
GGCCGTCGTGCGCGCGCCGAGCTTCCTCGCGCTCCACGCCGCGATGGCGAAGGGCCGCGCGTGGGAGGGCGAGGTCACGCCCGCGACGGAGGCGGAGGCGAAGAAGGAGCTCCTCGCCGAGCGGGCGGGCGCTTCGCTGCCGGTCGTCGCGGTCTCCGGAATCGGCGGCCGAGGGCGGGAGGCGTGGCTCGTGGGCCGCGACGGGGCCGGGCTCGTCGCGGTGCGGGTGGGCCAGGAGATCGGCGGTCGCTGCCCCGGCGAGGTCGACTTCACGATCGCGGCGATCTCGGGCCCGACCGTGCACGTCCACGGCGTCGAGGTCCTCGAGGGGGGCTACACGTTCGTGTGCATCCCGGCCAAGGGTGATCCGCGGCCCTGCGCCGACGCCGACTGGAAAGACGACGCGGTGCAGCGCCAGTCGGCGTGCCTCGGCGGCGAGGTGACCGAGCGCGACGTCGTCGTCGACCTCGCGACCGGACGCGCGCTCGTCACCGTCGACCGCCCGAAGAGCGCGAAGGCGCCGATCGCCGCGCAGCTCAAGGGGTCGAGCCTCGAGCTCCGGGGCGGCGGCTGCGACCGGGTCGTGCCGCTCGCGCAGGGCGACGCCGGCGCGCGCTGACGCGGACGCCGATCAGGTCGAGAGCGCGGTGTTGACCTCGAGCTCGAGATCCCCGGCGCGGTCCGCGAGGCCGAGCGCCTCCACGAGCACGTCGTCGAGGTCGCGCTCCTCCTCGTTGGTCTCGAGATCGAAGACGGCGATCGTGCACGCGGCCTTGTAGGCCGCCTCGCGCCCGGCCGGGGTCGGGAGCTCGGCCGCGGCCGCGCGCGCGAGGTCGGCGGCGGAGCCGGCCGACTCGAGCCGCGCCGAGAGCGCGTCGAGGGTCTCCATCACCGAGGCGTCGCTCCTCAGGTGCTTCACGAGCGCCCGGAACGACTCGAGCTCGTCGAACGACGCGTCGCCGTTGGCGTTGGCCATCGCGTAGCCGATCGCGAGGATGGCGTCGATCTCGCCCGGGGACAGCGCGGCGGCGCCGCCGAGCACGCGGGCGAAGTTGGGGGTGCGCTTGCTCATCGCGGGGGAGGTTAGAACACATCGCGGTCGAACGACACGCCGAAGCGCGGGGCTTCTCCCCGGGCCCCACCGCCCCTACGGTCCACGCCCACGCGTCGCCCGTGCCCGTGCCCGTGCGCCCATCCCCGCCCCCACGCCCGTGCCCGTCCCCGCCCCCACGCCCGCCGATTTCCGTCGAGCTCCACCCTCGCTGACCTAGGTTCTCCCCCATGCACTTCTCGCCGTCGGTCACCGCCCGCGATCCGAGCGCCACGCGGCGCTACCTGCTCCTCCACCGCCGCGGCCTCGTCGCCCGACGCGACGGGGGCCACGTCGCGCCGTTCGCGACGGAGGCGGAGGTCGCGGCGCTCGGCCTCGACGCCGGCGAGGCCCACGTCCTCGGCGAGCTCGACGGGGACACCGTCGTTACTATCCCAACCGAGATAGACAAGGACGCCGTCCCCGCGGGCTACGAGATCCTCGGCCTGCGCTCGCTGGCGGGGGAGATCGACCCCGCCCTCTTCGGCGTCGTGGGGCGCGCGTTCCACGTCTTCGACTGGGCGACCACGAGCCGCTTCTGCGGCCGCTGCGGGGCCAAGACCGAGCGCGACGCCAAGGAGCGCTGCACCCGCTGCCCCGCCTGCCGCCACACGACGTACCCGCGCATCGCCCCCGCGGTCATCGTCCTCGTGCGCAAGGGCGACCTCGCCCTCCTCGCCTCGAACGCGCAGTTCCCGGGCCTCTTCTACAGCACGCTCGCCGGCTTCTCCGAGATCGGCGAGTCGCTGGAGGAGACGCTCGCGCGCGAGGTCGAGGAGGAGGCCGGCGTCCGGGTGAAGAACGCGCGCTACTTCGGCAGCCAGCCGTGGCCGTTCCCCCACTCGCTCATGATCGGCTTCACCGCCGAGTGGGAGTCCGGCGAGATCCGGATCGACCCCGCGGAGCTGTCGGACGCGAAGTGGTTCAGCGCCCGCGAGCTTCCGGTCATCCCCCCGCCGCTCAGCATCGCGCGGAGGCTCATCGACGCCTGGGTCGCGGAGATCACCGGCGCCTGAGGCGCGTCGGGGGCGGGCGCGTCAGCCGTCGTCCTTGGCGCGGAGCGCGTCGGGCTTGCCGTCGTGCGGGCCCTGCGGGCGCGCGGGGACGTCGTCCCACCAGTGGCTCCAGGGCATGTCGCCCCTCCGGTGCGGGTGCAGCGGGTAGAAGATCCGGTTGTCGCGGTGGCTCGCCTCGCCGCCGACGAGCAGCGTCGCCTCGCGCGCGCCATTGTTCATGAACGTGTGGCAGACGCCGGTGCCCGCCGGGAACGCCGCGAGGTCGCCGGCGCGCATCGGGTGGAGCTCGCCGTCGATCCACGCGTCGACCTCGCCCTCGACGACGTAGACGAACTCCTCGTCCTTCTCCTCGGCGTGCGGCCACGAGATGCGCTGGCCCGGCTGGACCCGCTGCACGTGGAGGCCGATCTTGAGGAGCCCGGCCGCGCGGCCGATGGCGCGCGCGGGGGCGAGCGGCTCGTCGCTGTTCGGGTACCGCCCGCTCTTCTCGGGGACGTCCGCGGTGGAGACGATGAACGGAGGGCGGGGCTTCGAGGTCGGCATGCGCCGGCCTTAGCGCGGCTCCCCTTCGCGCGACAGGACGAAAGAGCCGGCCCGATCGCCCTCGCCGTGCCCTCACCCCTCGAACAGGGACTCGAGCCACGCGTGGAACGGCTCGCGGCGCGCGAACGCGTCGTCCTCGTACCAGACGACGATCGGCTCCGCGTCCGGCGGCATCCAGAGCACGCGGTCGGGCTG
>JAEUKG010000945.1 GCA_016794325.1 Myxococcales bacterium
GAACGCCTGGAGCGACTCGAAGCTGCCGCCGGTGAGGCAGACCGTGACCACGTTGGGCGCGTCGACGGAGCGGCTCACCCGCGCCGAGCGGACGCCGCCGGCGGCGCGCGCGTCGGCGTACCCCTCGAAGGTGCTCCTCCAGGTCTCGAAGCTCGCGACCTCGTGCTCGAGGATGGCGATCGCGGTCGGGGCGGCGGCGGGTATAGTTGTATTCTGCATGGATTGGTCTCGGACCGTGGCGGTCGGGGCGGGCGCCGGGTTCGAGGCGCACGCGGACAAGAGCAGGCCGGCCAGGCCGGCAGCCAGTCGACGAGTCATGGGGACTCCTTGGGTTCTCGGGGCAGCGCCTCGCGCGCCGCCCGACTCCGCACACCCTAGGGCGCGCCGACACGCGGCGAAATCCGAGTCTCTGCACGCCCGGCGTGCACGAATCCACGACGGTCTTTCCATCACGCCGGCGGCACTGTACACTGGTTCAGTGCCTGGCCTCGCGGACCACCCCGTGCTCGTCGTGGACTGCCAGGCGACGCTCGCCGCGCCGCGCGGCCACCTGATCGAGCTCGGGTGGTCCGTCACCGGCGAGCCGCCGCGCGCGCGCCTCGTGAGGCTGCCGGACGGCGAGCACGTCCCGCGCGCGGTCGCGCGCATCACGGGCATCACCGACGCCCTCCTCGCTGGCGGTGTCGCGCCCGGCGACGCGTGGCGCGAGCTCGACGTCGCCGCTGCGTCGCTGCCGTCGAGCCCTGCGCCGGCGGTGGCCCACTTCGCGCGCTTCGAGCGGCCGTTCCTCGACGCGCTCGCGGGTGGTCGGTCGCCGCTCGAACTCGTGTGCACGCACGAGATCGCGGTGCGCCTCTTCCCCGATCTGCCGCGCCGGAGCCTGCGCGCCCTCACTGGCTACTTCGGGCGCTCGGTCGGCGAGCTCCGCCGCAGCGCCGAGCACGTCGCGGCGACCGCGTTCGTGTGGGAGCGCATGTTGCCGCTCCTCGAGGAGCGCGGCGTCCACACCTGGGCCGAGCTCCGCGCGTGGCTCGAGGAGCCTGCGCGCCGCGCGCCGCGATCGAAGCGAGGCTGGCCGATGCCGCGCGAGCTCCGGCTCGCGCTGCCGGATCGACCGGGCGTCTACCGCATGCTGCGGACGAGCGGGGACGTGCTCTACGTGGGCAAGGCGACGTCGCTCAGGAGCCGCGTGAACAGCTACTTCCGCAAGCAGAAGGGCATCCACGAGCGGACGCTCGAGATGCTCTCGCAGGCGCGGGATCTGTCGTTCGAGGTCACCGAGAGCCCGCTCGAGGCCGCGCTCCTCGAGCCCGACGAGATCAAGCGCCACCGCCCGCCGTACAACGAGGCGCTCACGGAGGTGGACCGCGGGGTGTGGTTCGCGCGGCCCGACTTCGCGGAGTGGAGCCCGGTCGCCACCGCGACGGCGGTGGTCGGCCCGTTCTCGTCGCCGGCGATGCTCGAGCGCCTCGCCGCGTTCGGGCGGGGCGAGGCCCTGGCGCTCGGGCCCGAGCGCTTCGGGCCACCGGAGGCGGTGTTCGCCGAGGGGCTGGCGCGCGTCCGCGTGGCCCACCCGGAGCTCCGCGGCGCCCTCGACGCGCCGCGCGTGCTCCTCCTCGGCGCGCGCTTGTGGCGCGAGGGGCGCCGCCCGCGCGACGCCGAGGATCCCGCGAGCGGCGCGCGCGTCGGGGACGCGGGCCCGCTCTTCGCGCGCGCGTGGACGGCGGCCGAGGTCCAGAGCGAGCTCGAGGCGCTCGCGCTCGAGGTGGCCCGCGCGCGCCGACGAGCGCGGTGGCTCACCGCGCTCGTCGAGGCCACGATCACGTGGAGCGAGCCGGGCGCCGACGGCGCGCGCGTGCTCGTGATCGAGGGCGGAGCGATCGCGCGCCGCGGGCCGGCCCCCGAGGCCGAGGCCCCGCCGCCGCGGTTCTGCGCGCGCCCCCGCGCCGAGCGCCTCGCGGCGTTCGCCGTCGCGCGGGTC
>JAEUKG010000976.1 GCA_016794325.1 Myxococcales bacterium
AGCTCGAAGGGCAGCGTGACGAAGTAGCGGCGCGCGTGGCGCGTCGGGCCGTGGTACACTCGCTGGCGTGAAGCGCAGCTGGATCGTGGTCCCGGCGCTCGGCGCGCTCGCGCTCGTCTACTCGGCCTGCAAGACCGACGAAGCCGCCGCCGACACGAGCTTCTGCGGTCGCGCGGCGGCCTCGAGCAGCTGCGCGGACGCGACCGACTGCGATCGCAGCCTCGCCGCCGGCTGCGGCGCCGCGCGCGCCGCGCTGAACCCGAGCCTCGAGGCGAGCGCCGCCGAGTGCCTCGGCACGGGCATCTGCCGGGGCTCGGTGTGCCTCGGCAAGGCGCTCCTCTTCGCGACCCCGACGGCGGCGCACCAGGAGCTCGCGAAGGACTACTGCACCTTCTGCGAGCCCGGCCAGCCCTCCTGCGAGGCGAGCTTCTACAAGAAGGGCTCGGGCGCGGTCGGGGCGGTGGTGTTGCCCTACGGCGAGGCGACCGCGAGGCGCGTCCGCGACGCGTGCGCGCGCGTCTCCGGCTGCGGTCCGACGTTCCGGTCCTGCGCCGCGGAGGCGATCACGGCCTCGGTCGACGAGGCGCTCGGCGCCGAGCTCTCGGCGTGCACCCGCGGCGCGTTCGGCGCCGACGACGACGAGCGGCCGCCCATCGGCGCCGACGGCGGCCCGACGGTCCTCACCTGCACCCCCAAGAACTGCGCGGGGTGCTGCGAGAACGACGCGTGCCAGGCGGGCACCGAGCTCCGCGCGTGCGGCAAGGGCGGCGTCCTCTGCAAGGGGTGCGAGGCGGGAGAGCGGTGCAACGACGGCCGCTGCGAGAAGCCGTGCGGCCCCGACACCTGCGCCGGATGCTGCGACAAAGACGGCCGGTGCCAGGAGGGCAAGGCGAACGCGGCGTGCGGCGCCGCGGGCGGCGCCTGCCAGGCCTGCGCGGGCGCGCTCACGTGCTCGGGCGGGTCGTGCATCGACGCCTCGTGCAAGGCCACGTGCAGCGGTTGTTGCACCGCACAAGGCTGCCAGCCGGGTGGGGCGGCGACGGCGTGCGGGACCGGCGGCGCAGCCTGCGTCTCGTGCGGCGCGGGCCGCACGTGCCGCACCGGCGGGTGCGTGCTCGATCCCGCGTCCTTCTGGGACGTGGTCATCGTCTCCGCGGAGCTGCCCCCGACCAACAAGTCCGGCGCGAGCTGGGACGGCTTCGGCGGGCTCCCCGATCCTCTCGCGAAGGTCTACTCGGCGGAGGGCGCCTCCAGCCACACCGCGGCCACGACCTACGTGACCGACACCACGAGCCCGTATTGGCTCGCGACGACGCTCACCAACGTCCGCGCGAGCGAGCTCCTCGCGCGCTTCTCGGTCGAGGTGTGGGACTCGGACACGGTGTACGACGACTACGTCGGCGGCTGCGCGATCCCCCTCACGGCCCAGGTGTTCGACGGCGGTCTCTACCAGTACACCTGCCCCGACACCGCGAGCTCCGTGAAGGTGAAGGTCGTCTTCCGCGTCAAGCCGCGCTGACCGGTCCGGGGAGACCGCGAGGCCGCCGGTGGCGCGGACCCCTCGGCTTCGCGCCGTACAAAAGGCGCGAGGGCCGAGCGCGTCGCGCCCGACCCTCGTCGCGTCCGTTCGACCGGAGCTCAGCGCCGGCGATCGCGCCCGCCGCCGCCGCCGCTGCGCGGACCGCGGTCGCGGTCGCCGCCGCGGCCACCGCCGGAGCGCTGGGGCGGACCGGCCTCGCGCGCCTGGAGCATGCGCTCCTTGGCCCGCTCGCCCTCCTCGCCCTCGGGGAGCGGGAGGAGCTCGCGGCGCGAGAGGCGGATCTTGCCGTCGCGGCCGACGTCGATGACCTTGACCTCGATGACGTCGCCTTCCTTCATCACGTCGGTGACCTTCTCCACGCGGGTGTGGGCCATCTCGGAGATGTGGAGGAGGCCGTCGGTGCCGGGGAGGAGCTCGATGAACGCGCCGAAGTCGGCCACGCGGGTGACCGGGCCCTTGTAGATGGCGCCCAGCTCGGGCTCGGCGGTGAGGCCCTTGATGATGTCGATCGCCTTCTTCACCGCGTCGGAGTCGCTCGACGCGACGTTCACGGTGCCGTCGTCCTCGACGTCGATCGCGACGCCGGTCTGGTCGACGATGCCCTTGATGGTCTTGCCGCCGGGGCCGATGATGATGCGGATCTGGTCGGGCTTGACCTTGAGGGTCGTGATGCGCGGCGCGTGCTTCGAGAGCTCGGCGCGGGGCTGGGCGAGGGTCTCGAGCATCTTGCCGAGGATGTGCAAGCGCCCCTCGCGGGCCTGGTCGAGCGCGCGGGTGAGGATGTCGCGCGAGAGGCCGGCGATCTTGATGTCCATCTGGATCGCGGTGACGCCCTTCGCGGTGCCGCAGACCTTGAAGTCCATGTCGCCGAGGTGGTCCTCGTCGCCGAGGATGTCGGACAGGATCGCGTTGCGCGTGCCGTCGGTGATGAGGCCCATCGCGATGCCGGCGACCGGCGACTTGATGGGCACGCCCGCGTCCATGAGGGCGAGGGTGCCGCCGCACACGGTGGCCATCGACGAGCTGCCGTTCGACTCGAGGGTCTCGCCGACGACGCGGATGGTGTAGGGGAACTTCTCCTGCTCGGGGATCATGCGCATGAGCGCGCGCTCCGCGAGGGCGCCGTGGCCGATCTCGCGGCGGCCGGGGCCGCGCAGGGGCTTGGTCTCACCCGTCGAGAACGGCGGGAAGTTGTAGTGGAGGAGGAAGCGCTTCCAGCGCTCGCCGGTGAGGGCGTCGATCTTCTGCTCGTCGGCCGAGGTGCCGAGCGTCGCGGTGACGATCGCCTGGGTCTCGCCGCGCTGGAAGAGCGCCGAGCCGTGGGTGCGGGGGAGGAGTCCGACCTCGTTCATGATCGGGCGGATGGTCCGCGAGTCGCGGCCGTCGATGCGCTTCTGCTCGGAGAGGACGTAGTTGCGCACGACGTGGTACTTGCGCTCCTCGAACTCGCCCTTGATGAGCTTCTCGAGGCTCGTGTACTTCTCGTCGCCGAGCTCCGCCTTGAGCGTCGACGTCATCGTCTCCTTGACGGCCTTGTAGCCGTCGTAGCGCTTCTTCTTCTCCTTGATGAGGGCGCTCTCGAGGATGCCCTTGTCGCAGAGATCGGCGATGCGCTTGGCGACGTCGCCCGGGAGGGCGGGGGCGGTGAAGACGCGCTTCTCCTTGCCGACCGCGGCGCGCATCTTCTCGATGAGCGAGAGGATCGGCTGCGCCGTCTGGTGGGCGAACATCAGCGCGTCGATGAGGTCGGCCTCCATCGCCTCGGCGGCGCCGCCCTCGACCATCACGATCGCGTCCTTGGAGGCCGCGACCACGAGATCGATGTCGGACGCCGCCTGCTGCTCGAAGGTCGGGAACGCGATGAGCTCGCCGTTCACCCGCGCGACGCGGACCGCGCAGATCGGGCCCGCCCACGGGATGTCGGAGAGGTGGAGCGCGGCGCTCGCGCCGGTCACCGCGAGGACGTCGGTGGGGTTCACCCTGTCGCTCGACAGGACGAGGGCGATCACCTCCGTGTCGGTCTTGTACCCCTCGGGGAAGAGCGGGCGGCACGGGCGGTCGCTGAGGCGGCTCGTGAGGATCTCCTCGTCGCGCTGCCGCCCCTCGCGCTTGAAGC
>JAEUKG010001009.1 GCA_016794325.1 Myxococcales bacterium
GCCTCGGCGAAGCCCCCGAGCCCGTCGACGAGCCCCTTGGCCCGCGCGTCTTTGCCCACCCACACGCGGCCGCGGGCGACCTCGTCCACCTTCTCCTTCGGCATCTTGCGCCCCTCGGCCACGACGTCGAGGAAGCCCTCGTAGGTGGCGTCGAGCTCGCGCTCCACCGCGGCGCGCTCGTCGGCGGTGAGGGGGTTCATCGGATCGAGGATGCCGGCGTGCGCGCCGCGGCGCACCACCGAGAGCGAGACGCCGAGGCGCTCGTAGAGCTTGTTGGCGTACATGCGCGCCGCGACGACGCCGATCGATCCGGTGAGCGTGACCTCCTCGGCCCAGATCGCGCCTGCGGGCGCGGCGACGTAGTAGCCGCCGCTCGCGGCGACGTTGGCCATCACGCAGACCACCGGCTTCTCGCGCGCGAGGAGCGACACCTCGCGGTGGATGCGATCGGACGCGAGCGCGCTGCCGCCAGGCGAGTCGACGTGGAGGAGCACGCCGCGGACCCGCGGGTTCGCCTTCGCGGCGCGGAGCAGGCGGATGACCTTCTCGTCGGTGGACATCGGCGACAGGAGGCCCGCGGTGTGGGTGATCGCGCCGTGCACGGGCACGACCCCGATGCACGGCTTGGGGAAGAACGGCCGCACGAGCGGGGTCTTCGCCCGCGCGAGGTAGGTGAGCGCGTCGAACAGCGGGGGCGCGGGGTCGCCGGGGCGCGCCACGAGCGCCGTCCACACCTCGTCCTCGTAGACGACGGCGTCGACGAGGCGCTTCTGCCGCGCCTCCTCGGGCGAGAACGGGGCGGCGTCGACGAGGGCGCGCGCCGCGTCGTGATCGACGCCGGAGCGCTCGGCCACCGCCCGCACGACCTCGGTGAAGAGCGCGTCGAAGAGCGCGTCGATCTGCTCCTTGTTGGCCTCGCTCATGTCGTCGCGGACGAACGGCTCGGCCGCGCTCTTGAACTCGCCGCGCGAGAACACGTCGGCCTCGACGCCCGCCTTGTCGAGCGCGCTCTTGAAGTAGGGCATCGCGCGGGCGAAGCCGAGCGGCGCCACCGTGGTGCGCGGCGCCACGAGCACGCGCGACGCCCCCGCGGCGACGATGAAGTCCTTGGTGCCCATCCCTCCCGGGAAGTCGAGGACGACGTCTTTGCCCGCCGCCCGCAGGCGCCCGAGGACGCGGCGGAGGCTCGCGGCGGTGGCCATCCCGCACTCGAGCGACTTCACGACGACGACGAGGCCTTTGACGTTCGGATCCGCGGCCGCGAGCCGCACCACCTCCGACAGCTCGTGGAGCGACAGCGTCTTGGCGCGGCGGAAGAGCGCCCACGGCGACGGCGCGACGACGTCGACGATCGGACCGTCGAGCGTGAGGGTGAGCCAGCTCCCCGGTGGGAGCCTCCGCGCGCGGGCGAAGAGGCGGAGCGGCGCCACGAGGATCGACGCCATCGTGAGCAAGAGCCGAACGAGGAGCATGGGCGGAGATGATACCCCCGGCCGCCCAAACCGCGAGCCCGCTCCGCCAGCGACCGCCAGAGAGGCGCGCGATTGGAGGGGACGGCGTGTATGCTGCCCCGTCATGGCGCGCGCGCTCGATTTCTTGCCGAAAGACCCGACCGAGGACGCGATCCTCGAGGGCTTCCTCGCCTACACCGACGCGCTCGGCATCACACTCTACCCGGCGCAGGAGGAGGCCATCCTCGAGGTCGCCGCCGGCAACAACGTGATCCTGAACACCCCCACCGGCTCGGGGAAGTCGCACGTCGCCGCGTGCGCGCACTTCCGCGCGCTCGCGCGCGGGGAGCGCTCGTTCTACACGTGCCCCATCAAGGCCCTCGCCAACGAGAAGTTCTTCGCCCTCGCGAGCGAGCTCGGCCCCGAGAACGTGGGCCTGCTCACCGGCGACGCGAGCGTCAACGAGGGGGCGCCGATCGTGTGCGCCACCGCCGAGGTGCTCGCCAACATGGCGCTGCGGCAGGGTCGCGACGCGCCCGTGGACCACGTCGTCATGGACGAGTTCCACTACTACGCCGACAAGGACCGGGGGGTCGCGTGGCAGATCCCCCTCCTCGAGATGCCGCAGGCGACGTTCCTCCTGATGAGCGCGACGCTCGGCGACACCACCCCGTTCGAGGGCTATCTCGAGAAGCTCAACGGCAAGCCGACCAAAGTGGTGAAGAGCGCCACCCGCCCGGTGCCGCTCACCTTCACCTACAGCGACATCCCGGTCCACGAGATCGTCATGGAGCTCGTCGGCAAAGGGCGGGCGCCGATCTACCTCGTCAACTTCACCCAGCGCGGCGCGGCGGAGGAGGCCCAGAGCCTCATGAGCATCGACGTCTGCTCCAAGGAGGAGAAGAGGTCGATCGCGGAGGCCCTCGCCGGGGTGCGCTGGCAGAGCCCCTACGCCAAGGAGGTGCAGCGGTACGTGCGCCACGGGCTCGGGCTCCACCACGCCGGGCTCCTGCCCAAATACCGCCTGCTCGTCGAGCGCCTGGCCCAGAAGGGCCTCCTCAAGGTCATCAGCGGCACCGACACCCTCGGGGTCGGGGTCAATATCCCTATCCGCACAGTCCTGTTCACCAAGCTCTGCAAGTTCGACGGCGAGAAGACGGCGCTCCTCAGCGTCCGCGACTTCCAGCAGATCGCGGGGCGGGCCGGCCGCAAGGGCTTCGACGACGAGGGCTTCGTGGTCGCCCAGGCGCCGGAGCACGTGATCGAGAACCTGCGCCTCGAGGCCAAGGCCGCCGGCGATCCCAAGAAGCTGAAGAAGCTCGTGAGGCGCAAGCCGCCCGATCGCGGCTACGTGCCGTGGGACAAGGCGACGTTCGAGAAGCTCGTCGGCGGAACCCCCGAGACGCTCGTGTCGCGCTTCCAGATCACCCACGGGACGGTGCTGTCGATCCTCCAGCGGCCGGGCGGCGGCTGCATGTCGCTCGGGCGCCTCGTCAAGCGCTCCCACGAGCGCCCCGCGCAGAAGCGCATCCTCGGCAAGACCGCGCGCGACCTCGTCCGGTCCCTCGTGGACGCCGGCATCGTCGAGACGGAGGAGGCGGACGGGCGCCGCCGGGTGGTGGTGAACGCGGACCTGCAAGAGGACTTCTCGCTCCACCACGCGCTGTCGCTGTACCTCGTGGAGACGTGCGAGCGGCTCGACCCCGATTCGCCCACCTACGCCCTCGATCTCCTCACGCTCGTCGAGTCGATCCTCGAGAACCCCGACGTCATCCTCATGCGGCAGCTCGACTTCCTGAAGGCGGCGAAGGTCGCCGAGCTCAAGGCCGCGGGGGTCGAATACGAGGAGCGGATGGCCGAGCTCGAGAAGCTCGAGTACCCGAAGCCCAACCGTGACTTCGTGTATGATACATTCAACGAGTTCGCCCGCCGCCACCCCTGGGTCGGGGCCGAGAACATCCGGCCGAAGTCGATCGCGCGCGACATGATCGAGAAGTACCTCTCGTTCTCGGACTACGTGAAGGAGTACGACCTCGCCCGGTCGGAGGGCCTGCTCCTCCGCTACCTGTCCGAGGTCTACAAGGTGCTCGCCCAGACGGTGCCCCCGAGCGCGAAGAACGACGAGGTCGACGACCTCTCGATCTTCTTCGGGGCGATGGTGCGCCAGGTCGACTCGAGCCTGATCGACGAGTGGGAGAAGATGCGCACCGGTGCGCCCCCAGGCGGGGCCGGCGAACGCGCGACCGAGGGCGGCGAGCCCGAGGGCTCGCGCGACGTGACCATCGACGAGCGCGGCTTCATGGTGCTGGTGCGCAACGCCGTCTTCGAGATCGTGCGCGCGCTCGCGCGACGCGACTACGGGGGCGCGTCGGAGCGCATCGCCGACCCGGAGTGGCCGCCGTCGCGGGTGGAGGCGGCGATGGCCCCCTACTTCGCCGACCACGGCGCGGTGCGCGCCGACCCCGACGCCCGCAGCCCCAAGCTGCTCGCCCTCGAGAAGGGCGACTTCACGTGGGACCTCCGGCAGACCCTGATCGACGCGGACGGCGAGACGCCGTTCTACCTCGGCGGCTACGTCGATCTCGAGGCGTCGCGGGTCGAGGGCCGCGCCGTCCTCCGGATCAAGCACGTGGGCGCCTGAGCCGAAAGCGTCTACTCTGCGGGGCAATGAGCGACTCCTCTCGCCCTTCGATCCGCCCTCCGTCATCGTCGCGACCGCCCAGCGCCGTCGAGGACGACCGCACCGGAATGGACGACGCGACGCTGCGGCGCGCGTTCATGGACCACCTCGCGTTTTCGCTCGGCAAGCGGCCCCAGAACTCGACCCAGCTCGACCGGTTCGCCGCGCTCGCGCTCACGGTGCGCGACCGCCTCACCTACCGCTGGTGGCAGACGCAGGAGCAGTACGCGCGGAGCAACGCGAAGCGCGTGTACTACCTGTCGGCCGAGTTCCTCCTCGGCCGCGCCCTCGCCAACAACCTCATGGCGCTCGGGCTCTACGACCGCGCGAAGAACCTGCTCCGCGGCGCCGATCTCGAGCTCGCCGACATGCTCGAGGTCGAGCCCGACGCCGGCCTCGGCAACGGCGGCCTCGGCCGGCTCGCGGCTTGTTTCCTCGACTCGATGGCCACGCTCGGCATCCCCGGGCACGGCTACGGCATCCGCTACGAGTTCGGGATCTTCGACCAGGAGATCCGCAACGGCTGGCAGGTCGAGCGGCCCGACGAGTGGCTGAAGTTCGGCAACCCCTGGGAGATCTGCCGCCCGGAGTACGCCGTCTCGGTCAACTTCGGCGGCCGCGTCGAGGAGACGCTCGACGAGACCGGGCACTACGTGGCGCGCTGGGTCGACACCCAGAAGGTGCTCGGCGTCCCCTTCGACACCCCGATCGCGGGGTTCGGCAACGACACCGTCAACACCCTGCGCCTCTGGCAGGCGCGCGCCGGCAACGACTTCGACCTCACCGTCTTCAACGACGGCGACTACGTGCGGGCGGTGGAGGACAAGAACGCCTCCGAGGTCATCTCGAAGGTCCTCTATCCGAACGATCACAACCAGGCGGGCCGCGACCTCCGCCTGAAGCAGGAGTACTTCTTCGTCGCCTGCGCGATCTCCGACATCGTGCGCCGCTACAAGAAGCACCACGTCACCTTCGACGATTTCCCGAAGAAGAACGCCATCCAGCTCAACGACACTCACCCCGCGATCGGCGTCGCCGAGCTCATGCGCGTGCTCGTGGATCTCCACCACGTGCCGTGGGACGAGGCCTGGGAGATCACCGTCGCCACGATGGGCTACACCAACCACACCCTCCTCGCGGAGGCGCTCGAGAAGTGGCCGGTCGCCATGTTCGAGCGGCTCCTGCCGCGGCACCTCGGGATCATCTACGAGATCAACCGCCGCCACCTCCGCAGCGTGATGACGAAGTACCCCGGCGACGAGGCGCGCCTCTCGCGCATGAGCCTCATCGAGGAGGGCCGCGAGCGCAAGGTGCGCATGGCGAGCCTCGCGGTGGTGGGCTCCCACGCCGTCAACGGCGTCGCCGCCCTCCACACCGAGCTCCTCAAGCGCGACGTGCTCGGCGACTTCGCCGAGATGACGCCCGAGAAGTTCTCGAACAAGACCAACGGCGTCACGCCGCGCCGCTGGCTCCGGGCCTGCAACCCGCGCCTCTCCGCCGTCATCACCGACGCCATCGGGCCCGGGTGGGTCACCGACCTCGAGGAGCTCCAGAAGCTCCGGCCGCTGGCGAGCGACGCGAGCTTCCTCGAGCGGGTGCGCGCCGCCAAGCGCGCGAACAAGGTCGACTTCGCCGATCACGCGCGCCGCTACGGCTTCCGCTTCGATCCCGACAGCATGTACGACGTGCAGATCAAGCGGCTCCACGAGTACAAGCGGCAGCTCCTCAACGCGCTGCACGTCGTGCGCGTCTACCTCGACGCCAAGCGCAACGTCGACACGCTGAAGACGCCGCGCACGGTGATGTTCGCCGCCAAGGCGGCGCCGGGCTACCGCATCGCCAAGCTGATCATCAAGCTGATCAACTCGATCGGCGAGGTGGTGAACGGCGACGTCGATCTCGCCGGGCGCCTCAAGGTCGCGTTCTTGCCCAACTATCGGGTGTCGCTCGCCGAGAAGATCATCCCCGCCGCCGACCTCTCGGAGCAGATCTCGACCGCCGGCAAGGAGGCCTCGGGCACGGGCAACATGAAGCTCGCGCTCAACGGCGCGCTCACCATCGGCACCCTCGACGGCGCCAACATCGAGATCCGCGACGCGGTCGGGCCCGAGAACTTCTTCCTCTTCGGGCTCACCGCCGACGACGTCGCCCGGGTGTGGCGCGAGGGCTACAACCCCGGCGCCATCTACGAGTCGAGCCCGCGCCTCAAGGAGGTCATCGACCTCATCGGCACCGGGTTCTTCAGCCCCGACGAGCCGCACCTCTTCAAGCCGCTCACCGACCACCTCGTCCAGACCGACAGCTACCTGCTCCTCGCCGACTTCGCGAGCTACCTCGAGTGCCAGGACAAGGTGGCGGCCGCCTACTCCGACAGCCGGCGCTGGACCGAGATGGCGGTGAAGAACATCGCGGGGATGGGGCCGTTCTCGTCGGATCGCACCATCCGGCAATACGCGTCCGAGATCTGGGACGCGCACCCGGTGAAGGTCACGCTCAAGCCCTACACCGGCTGGTGAGGGCGCGCGCCTTCAGCGGCGGCCGCTCGGCAGCGAGCGGTCGCTCGCCGGCGGCGGGTCGACGGCGAAGATGCGCACTGTACGCGCAGGGATAGCGACGGAGAACGCGCCCGCCTCGGGGTGGAGGGTCTGCCCCGCGTGGCGGCCGTGGACCACCGCGTCGACGAGGGTGCGCGCCTTGCCCAGCGCCACCTTCGCGACGCGATCGGTGTCGTTGGGGTTGAGGACGAAGGCGACCTTGGGCACGCCGGCGTCGTCCTCGTGCACGCTGACGAAGACGTCGTCGGGATCGACGGGATAGGTGGGCAGGCCGAGCTCCTCGATGCGGCGCGCGACGAGGGCGTCGGCGCGGGCCGCGTCGTCGAGGGCCTCCACCTCGAGCCCGGAGGCGTCGAACGGCTGCTCGAGGTCGCGCATGCGGCCGTCTTTGGTGGGCACCACCGGGCCGATGGTGACGACGGCGCCGGCGCGCTGCCTCTCCGCCATCTGCTCGAAGAGCTCCGGCTTGACCCCGCCCGCCGTCGCGCACACCACCCAGCGCGCGCCCGCGGTCGCCGACTCGAAGCTGTCGCCGCCGACCCACGCGAAGGGCACCCCGCGGACCGAGAGCGCGCGCTCGAAGGTGCGGAGGTACGCCTCGGCGGCGATCGTCGGGACCTCGCCGAGCCCGAGGTCCTCCTCGAGGCAGCTCTCCTGGAAGCCGGCGCCGAGGATGTTGAAGAGCGCGGGCGTCACCGGGCCGAAGGCGTGGCTCGCGCGCGCGAGCCGCCGGAGCACGCGCGGCACCACCAGCCGCACCGGGGCCGCGCGCCGGAGCTCGTGGAAGCGCAGCTTGGTGAGCGCCTCGAAGAGGGCGCGGTAGTCGTCGGCGAAGCGGCGCGGGTGCCCGTGCACGTCGATCGGCGCGCCGACCCACCGGTCACGATCGACCGCCATGTAGAGGTTGAAGCCGCGGAGGCCGTAGGCGAGCCCGGCCGCGAGGGTGAAGAGCGAGTCCTTCTCGTCGAGCGGGGCGAAGAAGGGCGGGAAGCCCGCCCCCACCTCGGCGCCGTACGCCGGCACGCCGCGCCCCTCGCAGCGGCACGCGAGCTCGCTCGTGCGCCGCTGGATGATGGCGTGGTGCACCGGGTTGGCCGGGTGGTAGTAGTCGAGCCCCACGAAATCGAGGACCTTGGTGATGCGCGCGGGGTTGAGCGCGGTCGCGGCCTCGCCGAGGGGGAAGTTGTGGAACGTCGGCAGCTCCCCGAGGCCCGCCTGAGCGAGCCCCGCCGCGAACCGCTCCATCGCCCGCGCGAGCAGGCTCTCGTGCGACTCGACCCAGTCGAGGTGGCGGGCGAGGCCCGCCGCGTCCTCGGCGTCGAAGCGCACCGGCGGCTCGGCGGTCGCGAAGGTGACCGCCGGGTCATTCCAGGCGGCGCGGAGGCTCTTCAGCCCGCCGTATTTCTCGCGGAGGAACTCGCGGAAGAGGCGGATCGCGTCGGGGTGGTAGTCCTGATCGTAGGCGCCGTCGCGGAAGTAGAGCGCGCCCTCGTTGTCGACCTGCACGAGGACGATGGGGCCGTCGGGGTGGCGGAGCGGCGAGAGCACCCGACCGACCGCGTCGAACCACTCCTGCGTCTGGTCGTGGAACTTGTCGCTCGCGTAGCTCGGCACCGGGAACGCGACCGGCACCAGCGGGAGCACGACCGGGTTGTCGCGCGGGGTGCGCGCCTGGCACTCGCGATCCCACACGATGCGCTCGGGCAGCCCGAAATAGGTCAGCTCGGCGTTGATGTGGGGCCCCGGCCGCACGATGGCCTTGAGGCCGCGCTCGTGCACCAGGCGAAGGAAGTGGGCGACGTCGAGGCGCGCGCGACGCTCGCCGAAGTCGAGCTCGCCGGGCCGAACCTCGTGCTCGCCCCACGGCACGTAGGTGTCGACGAGCAGGAGGCCCATCGCCTTCATCGCGTCGAGGGCCGGCCCCCACTCGTCGGGGGCGTGGCGCCAGTAGTGCATCGAGCCGGCGTAGAGCGGGAGCACCTCGTCCGTGCCCGAGAGCACGAGGCCGCCGCGGGTGAGCCGCACGCGGGGGGCGCGCGCGGCCTCGGGCGCGCTCTCGGCCTTCTTCTTCGCCGAGCGCGGCTTCACGCGTATTCGCCTCCGAGGGTGCGGGCGAGCACGCCGCCCAAGAGCGCCATGTCGGCGTCGGCGTCGGCGAGGCGCGAGACCGCGCCCTGCACCTTCTTGATGGTGGGCGTCACGAACTTGAGGAACGACGGGTTGCCCTTCTTCTTGTCGATGAAGACGAAGCGCCCCGCGTCCTTGAGCTTTCGCTGGACGGTGACGAGGTCGAACTCGAGCGACAGCCGGTCGCGCTCGGCCGCCGAGAGGCCCGCGCGCGCGGCGTAGTCACCGAGGCGCGCGAGGGTGAAGTCGCGGTCGAACTCCTGGTAGCTGTCGTTGAGCAGCGCGACGAGGTCGTAGACGCGCGGCCCGAGGAGGGCGTCCTGGAAGTCGATCCACACGAGCGCGCCGTCCTGCACCATGAGGTTTCGCGACTGGTAGTCGCGGTGCACGAAGCCGCGGGGGAGATCGGCGATGCGCTTCGCCAGGCGCGAGGCCACCGCGTCGAAGACCTCCCGGTCCGCCGGCGCCATCGCGCGACCGCGCGCCTCCACCCCCCACTCGCGGAAGTGCTCGATCTCCCAGTAGAGGAGGTCGTAGTCGAACGAGCGGGTGGCGACCACCGAGCCCTCGGGGAGCGAGGCGAGCGCCGCCTGCGCGGCCGCGAGATCCTGCACCGCTCGCGTGTAGAGTGCAGTCTTCTCGCCGGGGGCGCGGAGGAGGTAGTTGGCGAGGGTGTCGTCGCTCAGGTCCTCGATGAGGAGCCAGCCGTGGGCGGTGTCCTCGCCGAAGACCTTGGGGACGCGGATGCCCCGCTCGGCGAGGAGGTCGCGCACCTCGAGGAAGGGCCAGCGGGAGCCGCCGTGGGCCTTCTGGATCTCCTCGGGCTTGCCCCCCTCGGGGAAGAACATCGCGACGGCGCTCGTGCCGTCGGCGAACGCGACCCGGAAATAGCGCCTCGTCGAGGCCCCGCCGGGCATCGCGGTCGTGGTGAAGGCGACTCCCGCGCGGTGTCGCGAGCAGAGCGCGTCGCACGGGGCCATATCGAGGTCCGCCATCGTCCGTTCGTTACCACAGGATGCGGGTCGTTCGCATGCTAATGACACACGCCGAGGCCCATGGGCAGCGCGCGACTCGTCAAGCCCTCGGGGGGCTGGATCCCCGACCAGAGCTTCACCGACCTGGGCGCCCGGGCCGCGGGCGGCGCGGGCGGCGCGCGGGCGAAGCTCGAGGCCTGGCTCGATCAGCTCGCGGCGTGGAACCAGAAGATGGACCTCACCGCGGCGCGGGACGCCGCCGAGCTCGTCGACCTGATGGTGGCCGACGCGTCGGTGCTGGCGGGCCGCATCCCCGAGGGGGCGCGCGTCGTCGACGTGGGGACGGGGGCGGGGGCGCCGGGGCTCGCCCTCGCGATCCTGCGGCCTGACCTGCCGGTCACTCTCGCCGAGCCGCTCACCAAGCGCGTGTCGTTCATGCGCACCGTCATCGGGGCGCTCGGCCTCGCGAACGTCGACCTCCGCGCCGTGAAGGGCGAGGCGCTGCGGCCGGAGGAGGGCGCGGGGTGGGACGTGGCGACGTCACGCGCGACCCTCGCGCCGGTCGAGTGGCTCACCCTCGGCCTCACGCTCGCGCCCCACGCGTGGGTGCTCCTCGCGCGCGAGCCCGCGCCCGAGGGGAACGTCGTCGAGACGGTGGAGTACACCTGGCCCCTCGGCGGGGCGGCGCGGCGCGCGGTGCTCTACGAGCGCGGCTGAAGGGCGCGGGCGCTACTCGACGCGCTCGTAGCGGATCGCGACCGGCTTCCCCGTGCCGCCGGTGGTGTACACGGTGTAGCCGTTGGTCGACGCGTCGACGCGCACCTCGGACGTCGCGCCCGTCGAGCCGCCCGGCGCCGACGTGCACAAGATCGTGCGGGTGAGCTTGCCGCCGGCGAGCACCCAGTCGGTGATGACCGCGGTGCGATCGGAACCAGCCTGATAGAGATAGTAGTACCGGTTCGCGGTCACGATCGCGGTGGCGCGCTCCTTGTCGGGCAGAGCCGGCGTCGCGACCTCGTAGTCCACGCGCTCCTTCTCGACGTAGACGCCGGGGACGAGCGCGGTGAGCGGGTTCGGCGCGGGGGCGGTCGCCCCGACGGTGGGCGTGACCTCGGGGCCGCGCTGGACGACGTCGTGGCACGCCGGAGGCGCGAGCTCCTTCACCTGCGGGCCCTGGGGCGCGTCGACGGCCGCGTCCCCGCCCCCACCCGAGGACGAAGACGAGGACGACGACGACGAGCCGCCCTCGGCCCCGGCGTCGTTGACGACCGCGGGCTTCTCGGGATCGCTGGAGGAGCAGGCGACGAAGACGGCGACGGAGCCGAGGAGCGCGGCGAGGACCGACATGGTGCGCATCCCCCGAGCGTCCCTCATCGTACGCGCCGGCGCAAGCGCGGCGGGGAGCACCGGGTCCGCCCATCGACCGTAGGCTCGCGCATCGTCTCCGACGACGACGGCGCCGCTCACGTGCATGGTCCGCTGCTCCGAACTTCCTCCGTCGCCGAGCGGACATACGTTTCGGAATAGTTCGCACCGAGCCGCGGGGAGGCCCTCGGAGGCCCCGCAACGCTCGTCGCGACACCCGAGCCGTTCGGGTTCCAGAGCACGTTCGGGTGGGAGGGTTCGAGGAGAAGGTTCGGGCCAGGGCTCCGCTGGGGCAAGGCGCGCAGGAGCTGCGAGTGGGACGTGGCCCGACGTCGCCGCGCGTGCAGGGCTGCGCGAAATGTCATCACCCCTCCTGGGCGATGACGTTCGTTCAGTAAGGCGCGCTTCGCGGCGTCTTTCTCGAGGTGTCGTCGCTTCGCGGGCCTCGAGTGGATCGACGCGATCTCACCCTTGAGGGTGATGTGAGAAGGTGCGACCCATCGACGCCGCGCGCGGCGAACGTCGTTGCCCGCGTCCATCTCGATCGTCATGCTCGAGACTGCGAGCGCGCGCTCCTCTGCGGAGAGCGACGCGACGCGGGGAGAGGCGAGCATGCGGGGAAGGTCGAAGCTGCCGGCGCTGGTGGCCGGGGCGATGGTGGCGATCGTGGCGGCGTGCGCGGGGCCGGCGTCGGACGACGAGGGCGAGCGCGTGGGGACCGCGAGCGAGGCGCTGCAGACGAGCCTCGCGGCGGCGGCGGACACGTACGTCGACGAGGACCATCCCCATCGAGCTAGCGGGGGCGCGAGCACGCTCTTGGTCGAGGGCGACGGCGAGAGCCACGTCCTCGTGCGCTTCGATCTCGCGAGCGCGGCGGGCTCGCTGTCGCGCGTCGACTCGGCGACGCTCGTGCTCACGGTGCTCGGGGGAGCCCGGCGGTGCGGCGGGCACGGGCAGCCGCTCGCGGTCCACCGCATGCGGCGAGGCTGGACCGAGGCCGGGGCGACGTACCGCTGCCCCGACGACGCGGTCCCGACGAACGGCTCGTACGAGTGTCCGGCGGGCGGGTGGGACATGGATCCGCGGCGCCCGAGCGACGCGCCGTGGGTGACGCCGCCGACCGACGTGGAGGTCGTGCACGACGGCCGCGCGGGGACGGTGCGCTTCGACGTGACCGCCGACGTCCGCGCGTTCGTG
>JAEUKG010001040.1 GCA_016794325.1 Myxococcales bacterium
AGCCGTCGAGGGGGCACGGGACGTAGCGCTTCCACTCGGCAAGGCGGTTGTCGTCGTGCCGGAAATACACGCGCGCGCACGCATCCAGGTACGCGTAGTCCGAGGGTCCCTCGTGGAAGAGGATCCGGCGCGACGCCAGCATGTTGAGGGCGGTAAACGGCTCGAGATCGGCGAAGTCGTCTAGAGCCTGCAACGTTGCGCCCTCGTCCTCGAGCTTGGTGACCTTGCTCCTTGTCCGGTCGACGGCAAGCAGAACGGCGCGCGAACGCCCAAGTCGATTGATCATCTCGACCGAGTGAGTCGCGAGCGCGAGCTGGAAACCGAAGTCACGAGCGAGGTTTGCAAGCTCCTCGCCCACATCGCCCTGAAGTCGCGGGTGAAGATGCGCCTCTGGCTCGTCCAGTAGCACGATAGGCACCATGTCAGTCTGTCGAGCGAGGCGCTGCGCGCGCACCGATTCGAGTGTGGCGAAGAGCGCCACCAGGGCCACGAGGCCGGTCCCCGCGGCTGACAGCTCGAGCTCGCCGTTCGTGTCCTTGAACCGGACCGTGAGGGTCTCCGTGTTCTCGGCATCCGCCTGCGACGTCCGGTGGACGAGCTGGGCACCGAGAGTGCGCCCCAAGATCCCGTTCAGAATGTTGAGCGCGCTGCCATCGAGACGGGCAACGAGATTCCGCACGATGTGGCTCTGGTCACCCGAGCCGAGCGAGCGATTCACGAGCGGGAGCGATCGATGCTCCTCACGCGGGGTCACGCCGTAGAACGCTGGAACGAACAGCGCGACGGGGCGCTCGCGCATGACCTCATCGTGGAGAGCCTTGGGTCGGTGCTTTGACTTCGCCGGCATTCCGACCCTCGCGACGATTGTGGCGCTCTCGATGCTCACGGTGAGGAGCAGCTGCGCGTTTCTTCCGCAGGACAGCGTGACCGAGATCTCGGTGATGGCGTCGTCCGGATCGAAGGCGAGCGTGATCGCGAGGCTCGTGCGGCCGGGGGCGATGTCATCGGTGAAGAGCTGCTTCCAATCGGAGAGGGAGCAGAGGCGGGACGTATCGCTCACTACGAGGCCCGAGCAGAGCGTGATCGTCGACCCATACGACTTGGGAGACGCATTCTCACTTTCGAGCGCAAGCTCGACGGCCACGGTTGCCATCCGCACGGCTTGGAGGAGCGAGCTCTTGCCGGAGCTGTTCCGGCCCACCACCGCCGTGAGGGCGCCGATCGGCGCGGTCACGTCCTTGAAGCCGCGAAAGCCGACCACACGAACCGACGCGAGCATGCGCCAAGACTACCCGGTTTCACTGCTGAGCACACCCGCCACGCAGGCGGGCGCGTGCGGTGACCAAGGGGAGTCGCAGGTGGCTACCTCGCCGCGCGGAGGTGCCACGTCACCGTCATCTCCGCCACCGGCTCGCCCGCGCCGTCGGCGATGGTCACGCCGACCTCGAAGGTCGTCTTGCCCGCCTCGGCGACGCGGGCGCGGATCGCGTCCACGCCCTCGCGCAGCGCCCCCTTCGCGGTCACGCGGCCGGAGGCCGGGCGCCGGTACTGGATGGTCGCGCTCTTCGCGAGCGGGAGCCCTCCGAGCGCCGCCACGACGCCGGCGACCGCGACGCCGGAGGCCGCCTCGCCGAGGGTGAAGAGCGCGCCCGCGTGCACCGTGCCCACGTGGTTGTGGAGCGACGCGTCGTCGGGCAGCGCGAGCCCGCCGCCCTCGTCGGCGACGGCGCCTACCCTCCTCACGAACGGCAAATCGAGGACGAACGAAGCTTCGGGGCTCGGCGCCATGACGGGACCTCCTTGAATGTGACCCATGGTAACATAGGCCCGGGCGCGCCGCCGGCAAGGGGCGCCCCCTCACCCTCCGAGGCCGAAGAAGGATCGGGCGACGCGCGACGTGGACGCCGCGACCGCGGCCTCGTCGGCGCCGCGCGCCCGCGCCACCGCCCGGAGGACGTGGGGCAAGAAGCGCGGCTCGTTGCGGCGCGAGCTCGGCGCGGCCGGCAGATCCCGCGGCAGGAGGAACGGCGCGTCGGTCTCGATCATCAGCCGATCCTCGGGGATCGCCCGGACGACGTCGGCGAGGTGGCGGCCGCGCCGCTCGTCGCAGATCCAGCCGGTGATCCCGAGGTGGAGGTCGAGGTCGAGGTAGGCCTCGGCCTCGCGCGCCGTCCCCGTGAAGCAGTGGACCACCGCCGCCACGAGCCGCGGGCGGTGGCGACGCACGACGGCGAGGAAGTCGTCGTGGGCGTCGCGCTCGTGCATGAAGACCGGCATCCGGAGCTCGGCCGCGAGCTCGAGCTGCGCCTCGAAGCACGCGCGCTGCGCCGGGCGCGGCGAAAAATCGCGGTTGTAGTCGCGCCCGCACTCGCCGACGGCCACGACGACGTCGCGCTGGGCGAGCTCGCGCAGCGTCGCCGCGGCGAGCGGACCGAACGTCCGCGCCTCGTGCGGGTGGATGCCCGCGGTCGAGGTGAGCGCGACCGGCCCCGCGCGCTCGCGCGCGGCGAGATCGGCGGCCGCGGCGCTCGCGGTCACGCTCGTGCCCGTGACCACGATCGCGCCCACGCCGGCCCGCGCCGCGCCCTCGAGGACCTCGCCCAGATCGCCGCGGAACGACCTGTGCGCGAGGTTCGCGCCGATGTCGACGAGGCCGCTCACGACCGCGCCTCCGCGATCGCCGGGCTCGCGCTCGCGCCGGAGCGCGCCGCGAGGCGCGCGACCACCGCGTCGGCGTGCGCGCGCGCGTCCCACGCCCCGGCGTGCCCGCGCGGCGGCCGCGTGACGTGCAGCCTCCCGCGCGCGGCCGCGAGCAGCACGAGGAGCTCGGTGATGCGCGCGCGCAGCGTG
>JAEUKG010001107.1 GCA_016794325.1 Myxococcales bacterium
CAACGCCGGCGTGGTCGCGCTCTACCGCGGGCTCTGGGACGACGCGCGAGCGATGCTCGAGCGCTCCCTCGAGCAGAAGCGCGCCCTCGGCGATCTCGCGGGCACGCGGGCGTGCCTGCTCAACCTCGGCATCGCGCACACCAAGGCGCGCGCCTGGTCGAGCGCGGACGCGGCGCTCGGCGAGGCCTGCCGCCTCGCCGAGACGCTGGGGCAGCGCGCGGGGCTCGGGTGGTGCATCGCCGCGCGCGCCGAGCTCGCGCTGCGCCGCGGCGACGCGGCCGCGGCGCTCCTGTCCGCCCGCGAGGCCGACGCGCTCCGGGACGCGCTCCCGCCGCCGGTGATCGCGGACATCGCGTTGATCCGCGCCGAGGCCTTCGCGGAGCTCGGCGACGGCGAGGCGGCGCACCGCGCGCTCGGCGAGGTCGGCGCCGAGCTCCGCGCGTCGGATCGCGCGCTGTCGGCGCGCGCCGAGCTCGCTCGCGCCAAGACGCTCCTCGCGAGCGCCCCCGCCGATCCGCGCGCGGCCGCGCGCGCCGCCGTCCGCGCGGCCCGGGAGGCGCGCGCGGCCGGCCTCGCCGACCTCGAGGCCCTCGCTCGAGAGACCCTCACGAGAGCGCGACCCCCTCGAGCGCGGAGCCCAGAGCCCATGCACACGCCGCCTTCGTCCGTCGAGCCCCTCGTCGCGAGCGTGCTCGCCCGCATCGCCTCGGGTGAGCCGGCCCAGCGATCGATGGAGGCGCTCCTCGCCGCGATCGTCACCGCCGCCGGCGCCGAGCGCGCGTTCCTCGTCCGCCTCGACGCGAGGGCCGCGGTCGCCGGCGCGGTCGCGGTGGATCTCGACGGCCTCCCGCTCGCGAGCGCCGCCGAGCGCGTCCCGCTCGAGATCACGAGCCGCGCGGCGGCGAGCGACGGGCTCGTGTTCCACCGCGACGTCGAGGCGTCCGCGCGGCGCGGCTCGCGCCTGGCGCTCCGCGCGGGGTCGTCCACCGTGCTCGTCCTCGAGCACCGCTTCGCGCCGGGCGCCTTCGACGCGCTCACGCGCGAGCGGGTGGAGCCGTGGGCGCTCCTCGGCGCGGTCCTCGCCCGCATCGACGACGACGCGCGGCTTCGGGAGGACCCCGCGGGCGCGATCGTCGCGCCGGCGAGGGCGGCGCCTGCCTCGCCCAGCGCGTCTTCGGCGGCTTCTGCGGCGCCGTGGTCGACGGAGCTCCCGACCGCCACGGCCGGCCGGACGTACCGCGAAATCGTGGGCGACGGCGCGGCGATGCGCAAGGCGAAGGCCCGCCTCGACGCCGCCGTCGACTCGGACCTGCCGGTCCTCCTCCTCGGCGAGACCGGCACCGGCAAGGAGGTCTTCGCGCGCGCTCTCCACGCCCACGGGCCTCGCGCGCGTGGGCCGCTCGTCGCCATCAACTGCGCCGCGATCCCGGACTCGCTCTTCGAGGCCGAGCTCTTCGGTCACGCGCGCGGCGCGTTCACCGGCGCCGAGCGCGCGCGGCCGGGGCTCCTCTCGCGGGCCGACGGAGGCACGCTCTTCCTCGACGAGGTCGGCGAGCTGTCGCCGAGCCGGCAGGCGACGCTCCTGCGCGCCCTGGAGACGCGGCGCTTCCGGCCGGTCGGGATCGACGAGGAGCGCCCGTTCGACGTCCGCGTGTGCGCCGCGACCAACCGCGACCTCGCGTCCGATCCGGCCTTCCGTCGCGATCTCTACTTCCGCCTCGGCGTCCTCACCATCACCCTGCCTCCGCTGCGCGAGCGGACGGAGGACATCCCGCTGCTGCTCGAGCGCTTCTTCGAGGAGCGGGGCGCCCGCGTCGAGCTGAGCCCGCGGGCCCTGTCGGCGCTGTCGGCCTACGCCTGGCCCGGCAACGTCCGAGAGCTCCTGCACGAGGCGCTCCGGCTGACGACCCTCCGGGTGAGCCGCGCCGACGCGTCGCACCTCTCGCGCGCCATCCGCGCCGCCGACCAAGCCCGACCTCCCCGGGCCGACAAGGAGCGCGCCGAGGTCGAGCGCGCCCTCGCGCGCACGGGGGGCAACATCACCCACGCCGCCGAGCTGCTCGGCCTGACGCGCCACGGGCTCAAAAAGAGGATGCTCAGGCTCGGTCTGCGTGGCAAGGAAGAGCGGCGCGCATGAAGCTCTGGCCCCCCACCTCGCTCGCCCTCGCCGCGGCGGCGCTCCTCGTGGGCCCGGCGTGCTCGTCGACCGGATCGGTCGCGGGCGGCGCGGCGCCGCCCGACGCGTCTGCCCCCGCCGACGGCGGCGGCCCCCCGCCCACGTGCACCGGCGA
>JAEUKG010001194.1 GCA_016794325.1 Myxococcales bacterium
GACCACCTCGATGGATGGCGCGCGCGTCGTCAGGCCGAGCACCGCGATCACGGCCGACCCCGACGTCGTCCCGTTGCTCGGATAGGCGACGGTGAGGTCGTACGTCGGCGGCGCGTCGAGCGAGAACTTCCCGTCGGCGCCGGTGGTCACCGACTCGGGCCGCCCCTCCACGCGAACGATCGCGCCCACCACGGGGGTGCCGACGTCGGAGACGACCACGCCGCTCACCTTGGAGATGGCGACGGGTGCGTCGGACGACGCGTCGCCGCCGCCGGACGAGGACGACGACGAGCCCGTCCCGCCGTCGTTGCCCGAGGCTCCCCCGTCCTCCCCCGCCGCGCCGCTCGACCCCGGTGTGGGGTCGTCACCCACACAGGCGACGTGCGCGAGCGGCAGGAGGGCGACGAGCGGGACGAGGTAGCGGAATCGCATGCGGGGTCTTGGCTCCTTGGGCCCCGTCTGACGTTGGCTCCACGCGCTCGACACGCCTGCTCACGGATTGCTCATCGAAGCGTTGACGAGCTCCGCCGTCGCCATCCGTTCAGTTGCGCCAGTAGCGCCGCTCGTCGGCCTGCTTCTGCGAGAGGCGGCGCTGCTCTTGGACGAGCGCGCCGTACGCCATCGGGACCCGCGGGTCCTTCCCGAGCGCGTAGAAGACGCGGAGAGCGGCCTCGGCGTCGTCGCTCGCGCGGTGCGCGTTCTCGAGAGCGATGCCGAGGCGAGCCGCCACGTCGCCGAGGGCGCGCGACTTCTCGTTCGCCTGGATGTCGCGAGCCCACACGAGCGGGTCGACCCAGTCGACCTCGCGCCGCAGCGCCGGCACCTCCGAGAACGAGCGATCGGTCACGCTCTTCGCGCGGGCGAACTCGCCGAGGATGAACGCCTTGTCGAACGCGGCGTTGTACGCCGAGGGCACGCAGCCCGAGAGCGCGGCCGCGATCTCGTGAGCGATGGCCTCGAAGCGCGGCGCGTCCTTCACGTCGTCGTCGGAGATGCCGTGCACCGCGCGCGCCTCGTCGGGGATCTTCATGCCCGGGTTGACGAGCCAGTTGTAGCGGCTCACGACCTCGCCGCCGCGGCCGACGACGATGCCGACCTCGACCACGCGATCGACCGACGCGTCGCGCCCCGTCGTCTCGACGTCGAGGAGCGCGATGTCGAGCTCGCGCCAGGGTTTGTCGGCAGGGAACTCCTCGGCGACGCCGCGCACGTTGACGCGCAGGAGGTGAGCGATCCCTGGATAGTGCCTCCCGGTGGGGAAGCAGCCGCAGCCGTCGCCGTGCGCGCGCGTCACTTGGCGCTCGGCTTGGCGGACGTGGCGGGGGCCGCGCCGGACGACTTCGGCGCCGCGCTGCCGCTCGCCGCCGCCGGCACCGCGCTCGCGGACGCAGCGGCGGAGCCCGACGCGCCCGGCTTGTCGCTCGGGGCCTTGTCGCTCGGGGCCTTGGGCGCCTCGGCGCCTCCGGCGAGCTCGAGCGCGAACCACTCGTTGAGATCCTGCCGCGGATCGTACTCGCGCCCGTTGATGAAGATCGTGGGCGTCCCCTTCACCTCGAGGGCGTCGGCGAGCTTGCGGTCGCGCGCGAGGCGGTCGGTCGTCTCCTTCGACGCCATGTCGGTGTGGAGCTTGGCCACGTCCATGCCGAGATCCTTGGCGTAGATGTCGATGTCCGACTGCTCGAGGTGCTGCTGGTTCTCGAAGAGCTTCTTGTGCATCTCCCAGAACTTGTCCTGCTTGATGGAGGCGATCGCCGCCTTGGCCGCGATCTCCGCGTGGGGGTGGCTCGCGAGCGGCATGAACTTGTAGACCAGCCGCACGTTGCCCTTGTTCTGCTCCCACGCCTTCTCGATGATCGGCGCCATGTAGCCGCAGTGCGGGCACTCGAAGTCGGCGAACTCGATGAAGGTGATCTGCGCCGAGGCCGGACCCTTCGACGGCGAGTCGTCGATCGCGACGCTCTTCACCTTGTCG
Source organism: Myxococcales bacterium (assembly GCA_016794325.1). Lineage (GTDB taxonomy): Bacteria > Myxococcota_A > Polyangia > Polyangiales > Polyangiaceae > SXNL01. The sequence goes on from JAEUKG010001194.1 coordinate 1,973, forward strand.
GGATCGAAGCGGTTCTTGTAGCTCTTCTCGATCTGGTCGCGGGGCAGGCCGTCGCGCACGCCCTTGAGGACGTATTTGGCCGCCGGCAGGCAGCGCGAGCAGGAGCGCTTCTCCTTCACGCACTGGGCGATGGGCACGGGCACGCTCGGGCACGGCGAGATGAGCTCGCTCACGTACGTGCTCCACTCCTTCTTCTCGCGCGGGGTGAGCGCGCTCGTGTCGACCCCCTCGAGGGTGACGTCGGCGGCCTGGGTGGTGGTGGCGCCCGGGTTGTCCTTCGTGACCTCCCCGTTGGACTTCTGGCAGGTGGAGGCGTGGGTCGTCACGAAGAGACCGGCGGCGAGCAGGGTGGCGGTGCGGATGCCCATTTCGGCGCGGAGTTTAGAGCCTTTTTCGTCGGGTTGCTACCGCCAGCGGGCGGTCGTTTGCGCCCGGCGCGTTTGACGGCTAGGGTTCGGCCGCTTTGCGCAGCATCGTCTTCCACTTCGAGGACGTCACCGCCCTCACGCTGGCGCTCGGGGACGCGCCGGTCGACCTGCCGCTGCCCGAGGGGCAGACGGGGTACGACGGGGAGTGGGTGCTCGCGATCATCGAGATCGGGCGCAAGCGCCGGAGCACGGCCACCGCGTCGCGCATCGTGGCCCGCAACGGCGGGCTGTTCGTCGCCTTCGAGCGTCGCGACTGGGAGCGGCTCGTGTCGTTCGCGACCGCGCGGAGCGAGCAGCTCCGGGTCATGCGCGTGGGCATCCCCACCGGCCCGCCGGGGGATCCGCCCATCTCCGAGCCCGCGCCCACGTCGCAGTCGCCGCCCTCCTCGTCGGGGAGGTTCGCGGTCGGCGGGCGCGTGCTCGTCGTCGACGACGACGAGGCGACCCGAAACGTCGTCGGGCAGGTGCTCTCCACCGTCGGGCTGCGGGTGGTGTCGGTCG
>JAEUKG010001213.1 GCA_016794325.1 Myxococcales bacterium
CGAGATCCGGCGCTCGCGCTCGCCGAGGTCCGCTCGGCGATCGCAGGTCGGGGCGGCCGGGCGGACGCCACGCTGCGGCTCTGCCTCCACCACGCCGCCGACGTGGCCACCGCGCGCGAGCTCTTCGCCGACGACCCGGCGTTCGACCCGGACGCGCTGCATCTCCACGCGTTCGGCGCGCTCCTCGACGACTTCCTCGAGGCGCTGCCGCGCTCGGACGCGGAGGCGGCGGAGCGTCTCCTTCGACGCCTCGGCTTTCTCGCCGGGCCGGTCCCCAATCCGCTGGTCGACGCCGCCGAGGACGGCACGGCGGATCGCACGAGCGCGGCGCGCTACGACGCGCTCGTGGCGCGGTTCCTCGAGCGCACGTACACGTCCGACGCGCTCGCGCACCTCAGGCCGATGCTGGCGGAGCACCTTCGCCGGACCTACCAGCCGGAGGCGTATCGCTTCCTCCTCGACGCGTGGGCGCGGGGCGAGGCGAGCGCGATCGACGCGATTCCCGGCGTCGCGCGCCTCGGCTACGACGCCGCCCTCGCGCACCTCGGCGCCGCGAAGCTCGCCCGCCTCGTCGACGGTTTCGTCGCCGAGATCCGCGGTCCCGCTCGTCGATTCGAGCGCTCCGCCCTCGAGAACGGCTGGCTCCCCAGCTCGGCCAAGGAGCTCCCCGCCGCGCAGGCGCGCGCGATCGCGACCGCGCTCCTCGAGAGCGAGCGTCACGCGGAGCACCACGCGAACGCGGCGGAGATCCTCGTCGGTCTCGGCGAGGCCGATCCCGAGCACCTCCTCGCGCACGGCGCGCACCTCCCGGAGGGGCTCCTCACGCGCGCGGCGCGCGAGCTCCCGTACGGCCGCGCGCACGAGCTCTTGTCCGGCCTCGGGATCCCGTCGACCCATCCCGCGCTCGCGACCCACGTCGACGCGCCGCCGGACCTCACGAAGGTGGAGCGGGCCCTCGCCGACCACGAGTCCGCGCCCGCCCGCGCGTTCGAGGACCTCGCGAGCGTCGCGCGGGACGCCAAGCATCCGCACAGAGATAGGGCCTTCGCGCTCCTCCTCGAGCTCGCGCGCGGCGACCGCAAGGCGTTCGTGAAGCGCACGGCCGTCTACCAGCTCGGGGAGCTCGGGGACCCGCGCGCGATCCCCGTCCTCGAAGAGGCGCTCCGCGATCCGGCGCTCGCCGACTCCCGGCACTTCGCCGAGGACGCCCTCGCCAGCATCTCGCGCGGGGGCTCGGGGCGCTCTTCGTCGATCCCTTGAGAGCGGCGCCGTCGAGGGGAGCGGGCCGACGAAAGAGAGCGGCGCCGTCACCCGAGCGGGGACCGCGGGCCTCGGCGCGTCGCGCGAACGGGTGACGTGGCCCGTCGGCCGCGTGGGACGTCTCGGGGTGTATCGGGGGTGTATCGGTGATGCAACGAGCGCCCACCGCGCTCGTTTCCCGCGAAAGACGGGCGCGGTTCGGTGGCGCCCGCCTTGCAATGGACGTCTGCGTCGGAAGTCGCCGACCCCAACCCGGAGAATCCCACCATGCCCCGTACGCTCCTCCTCGGCTCGCTCGCTCTCGCCCTCGTCGCGCTCGCCGTCGGCTGCGGAGAAGGAGACGGGGTCTCCGACCAGGACGATCGAGATAGCCTGAAGCAGCTCGTGGAGGACGCGCTCGGTCAACAGGGCTCGGGCCACGGCCGGCGGGGGTGCGACGGGCACCACTCGGCGGCGGGCTGGGGCGTCGGCGCGCCGACGACGGGCGACGGCGGCGCCGCGCGCCCCGACGCGGGCGGCGGCGCGCACCCCGACGCGGGTAGCGGCGGAGACGGCGGGTCCGACGGGGGCGCCTCGAGCTCGAGCGGGAGCTCGGGGGAGGGGGAGCCGAGCGATCCGGGGCTCGACGGCGGCGCGGACGGCGGCGCGAGCTCGAGCGGCGGCGGGTCGAGCGGAGGCAGCACCGGCGACGGCACGAGCTCGGTGCGCTGAGGGTGTCGGTCCTTCGCGCTCGGGCGCGGAGGCATCGTTGCTCGATTGACGAGCGCACGGACTGGACGGAGACTCGCAACGGATGGCGACCGTCGTGGCGCTCACGCCCGGGAAGGCGTTCTTGCGTCGACGTCGTGATCGACGCCGCCGATCCGGGCCCGATCGTCTGGCTGACGCTCGGCTGACGAGGCCGGCCTCCACGATGCAGCCCAAAGCCTCATGAGCGGTGTCTACCCTGTCGAGCGAACGTGCGTCGCGTGTGGCGAGACGGGCCGCGTCGGCACAGAACCCCGTCGGCGGCTCCCGACATGGGATCCCGACGCAGGCGGCGTCGATGGGCGGCCCGGGTTGAAGACGTGTCGCTTCTCCTCGACGAGGAGACGATCGAGGAGTGCGCGAGCTGCGGTCACCTGGCGCCGATCCTCTCGGTGCCCTATCCGCGCCTCGAGCACGCGATCGAGGCGCGGCGCGACATCCTCGCTAGACGGGAGCACGTGCCGGAGGCGCGCCGCTGCCTCGCGGTCGCGAACCTCTTCGTCGGCGCGGACCCTCGCGAGGAGGGGCGGTGGGCCCTCCGCGCGGCCTGGCTCGACGAGGGCGCCGGATCGCCGAAGACGGCACGTCCGACTCGTCTGCGCGCAGGAGCCTCCCTCGAAGAGGCGAGCCGCGAGGGGTACGCGCTCGCGCCGGCGCGACTCGCGACGAGCTTGATCCTCGCCGAGACCTTCCGCGCCGGTGGCGACTTCGACCGGGCTCTCGAGCACGCGGTCCGCGGCCTTCGCTTCGCGAGCTCCTGCGGGACGCGCGAGCGCGCAATCCTGTTCTACGAGCTCGATTGCGTCCTCGAGCGACGCGCGGCCACGATCACGCGCTCGGAGGCGCTCGCCGGGTTCGGTACCCTCACGCCCGAACGGCGCGCCGAGCTCGTGCGGACGCTCCAGAGCGCGGTCGGCGAGCTCACGCCGCTCACTCTCCTTCCGCGGGGAACGTTCCGGCATCCGTCCCTGCGCACGTACGCGACGCTGTCGAGAGAGGCCGTCGTGTTCGCGCAGGACTACATGGACGTCGAGCTCATGATCCCGCTCCTCCGCGAGGGGCGCATGGGCGTATGGGAAGCGATCCGCGTGCGCCCCCACTTCCTGCCCGCGCTCCTCCGCGCCTGCGATCACCCCGACGCGCGGGTGCGGGAGCACGCGCTCGCCGCGCTCTACGAGAAGACGTTCTCGTTCGAGGCGGGCCTGCTCGGCGAGCAGGGCGACGCCGTCGCCGCGCTGCTACGGCGGCTCGGCGACAACGACGAGAAGGCGGTGCGCTCGGCCGGCGCGATCGCCCGCGAGCTGCTCCTCCTCGAGGCCTCGATGGCCGCTGGGGCCGCCGCCGCTGCGCGCGCCGCGCTCCCGCGCTGGGCCGCCGATCTCTCGACGACCGGCGTACTGGAGCGCCTGATCGAGAGCGCCGAATCCAGTCGCTGAGCCCTCGGCGGCGCGGCACGGACCACGAGGACTCCTCGAGCGTGCCTCCCCTCCCGTGTTCGGCGTGGACCGTCACCGAGGAGCCTCGCTCGTCCAGATCGCGCGAGACGACGTTCGCGTCGGCGGCGTGCTCGTCGACAGGAACGCGCTCGCAAAAGCGGCGCTCGCGAGGTAAGGATCGGACCCATGGGGCGACTCGCGAAGGCGGCGGCGATCGCTCCCCTTCATCCTCGAGCAGATCGCCGATGACTGCGCCGACTTCAGCGTCATCAGCGCGTCGCCGACCGGCGTGCCATGGCACCTTGAGGGCAGGAAGCGCGGCAAGGCCGCCGTCGTCGCCTACTTCGAGGCGCTCGCGTCGTGCGTCGATCACGACTCGTTCGAGCCGCGCGACTTCGCCGCGAGCGGGGATCAGGTCTACGCCAGCGTGAAGATGACGCAGACCATCCGCGCGACCGGCAAGAGGCTCGAGCACGCGGAGGTGATGCACCACTGGACCTTCCGCGAGGGGAAGGTGATCAACTGCCGCGCGAGCGAGGACACTGCCCTCTCGCAGGCGGCGTTCCAGGAGTCGAGCTTGCTCGTCACGACGGCGCGTGCGCTCGTCGATGCCTTCAACGCGAGGGACCTTTCCCGTTGGGAGAAGCTCCTTGCCCCGAGCTTCGTCGCGGACTACCCGTGCGCGCCAGACCTGGATCGTGCCGGCGCGCGCGCGTACAACGCTCCCTTCATCGACGCGTTTCCCGACCTTCGCTTCACGATCCTGCGCACCCTCGTTCAGGGCAACACGGTCGTCTTCGACGTCGACGCGGCCGGCACCTTCGAGCGCCCCCTCGCCTCACCGGACGGCCCGATTCCGCCGACGGGCAAGTCGGCCAAGGTGCGCATCGTCATCACCAGCGAGATCCAGGACGGACGCATCGTTCGCGAACAGACCGTGTGGAACCAGTACGATCTGTTCCAGCAGCTAGGCCTCGTCCCGAAGCGCTGAAGGGCCC
>JAEUKG010001230.1 GCA_016794325.1 Myxococcales bacterium
AGGGGGAGTAGCGGGAGATGAAGGCCCAGTCCTCGGGCTTGTCGGGGTCGCCGTATTCGCCGACCCACGACGCGCCGGCGAGGAGCTTGTGGTAGCGGCGCATGTCGGTGAGCGGCACCATGCTCACGATCGCGCCGAAGAGCTCGGGCCGCTGCACGAGCATCGCGCTCGTGAGCAGGCCTCCGTTGCTCCCGCCGATGATGCCGAGGGTCTTCGGCGTCGCGACCCCGCGGCGGTGGAGGTCCTCGGCCACCGCGGCGAGATCGTCGAAGCAGTTCTGCTTCTTGTCGCGCATCCCCGCCTCGTGCCAGCGCGGCCCGTACTCTCCGCCGCCGCGGATGTTCGCGACCACGAGCGTGCCCCCGCGCTCGATCCACGCGGCGCCCGCGCCCGGCTGGTAGGCGGCGGTGCTCGAGCTCTCGAAGCCGCCGTAGGCCTGGATCACCGTCGGCGCCGGCCGCGGAGCGCTCTTCTTCCGGACCTCGAAGTAGGGAATGCGCGTGCCGTCCTTCGACGTCGCGAAGCTCTGGGTCGCCTCGACGTCCGCGGCGTCGAAGTAGCTCGGGTTCTGCTTCACCGTCTCGCGCCCGCGGCTCGCGGGGCGGAAGAGCGCGAGCGACGACGGCACCGCGAAGTCCTCGGACCAGATCCAGGTGTCGTCGGTCACGTCGGGGTCGACGAGGTCGACGCTCGCCGACGAGGTCGACGCGGCGAGCCGCTCGCGCGAGAAGCGCGCCTTGCCGCGGTCCCCGGGCTTGCGCGACAGCACCCAGAGCTCGTTCTTCACGTCCGAGAGCGTGGTGAGGTAGAGCCTGGATTTCGCGGCCGTCCAGTCCTCGAGCGACGTGGTGGCGGTGGGCTCGAACACGACGGCGAGGTCGCGCGTGCCCGCGAGCCACGCGTCGAGCTTGGCGGCGAGGAGCGCGCCCTTGGGATAGGTGGCCCCGCCGACGGTCCAGTCGCTCCGCAGCTTGAAGAAGAGCTCGTCGTCCCAGGTGTCGACGTCGGCGTCCTCGGGCTTGTCGAGCTTCACGAGCTTGTCGCCCTTGCGCAGGAACGTCTCGCTCCGCCAGAAGTCGATGCTCCGCCTGCAGACGTCGAGCTTGCGCCCGTGGTCGGTCTCGCGCCAGCAGGTCGCGGCGTTGTCGGTCTCGGCGACCTCGAAGACGGTCTTCGCCTCCGCGAGCGGCGTGCCGCGCCGCCACTCCTTGGCGAGCCGGGGGTACCCCGCCTTGGTCAGCGTGCCGGGCCCGAAGCTCGTGCCGACGAAGATCGTGTCCGCGTCCTTCCACGCCACCCGGGTCTTGCCCTCGGGCACGACGAAGCCGTTCGCGACGAACGCGCGCTTCTCGACGTCGAGCTCGCGCACGACGACGGCGTCGCCGCCGCCGCGCGAGAGCCGGACGAGGCAGCGGGTTCGCTTCGGCTGGAGGCACGTCGAGCCGTGCCACACGAAGCTCTCCTTCTCGGCGGCGCCGAGCGCGTCGACGTCGAGGATCGTCTGCCATTTCGGCTTCGCCGCGCGGTAGTCGGCGAGCGTCGTCTCGCGCCACAGCCCGCGCGGGTGCTCGCCGTCGGTCCAGAAGTTTCGCACCTTGTCGCCCACGACGTGGGGGGCCGGGATGCGATCGACCGCGCCGTAGATCGACGCGAGGCGCGCCTCGAGGGCGGCGAAGCCGGGGACGGCGCCGAGGGTCCGCTGCGAGGTCTCGGCGTGGCTCCGCGCGAACGCCAAGCTCCGCTCGCCGAGGACGTCCTCGAGGTAGAGGAGGTCCTCGTCGGTCGGCACGGCGGGAGCGGGCGCGCTCGCGACCGGCGCCGGCGGCGCCGAGCTCGCGACGGGCGGCGGCGTGGGCTTCGGCGGCGGCGAGGCCGCGGGCTCGGGGCCGCCGCACGCGGCGAGGGTGACGGCGAGCGCGAGCGGGGCGAGGGGAGCGGGCTTTCGGATCACGCGAGCAGGCTACCATCGCGCGTCGGGCGCGGTCAGGGGTCGAGCGCGTAGCACCTGGAGCGGAAGAGGGTCTCGAAGCCGAGCCGCTCGAGGATCGGCGCCGACGTGTCGGCGTACGCGTGGGTGACCGCGTACTCGAGGCCCTCGGCGCGCAAGAACGCGAGGCGCTCCGCCACGAGCGCGCGGTAGACCCCGCGGCCTCGCGCCGCCTCGATCACGACGCCGCCCATCAGGTAGCCGTAGTCGCCGCGGAGGACGAGGGCGGCGGTGCCCGCCGGCTCGCCCTCGAGGTACGCGACGTAGAAGAGGGCGAGGCGAGGGGTCGCCGAGAGCGCCTTCGCGAGGGCGCGCTCGTGGGCCGGCACCTGCTCCGGGGCCATCGACCACCCGCGCATCGACACGTCGGAGAAGACGCGCAGGCCCGCCTCGTCGGTCACCGCGCGCGCCGACACGCCCTCGGGCGCCTCGATGGGCGCCGTGTCGCGCCCCATGCCCGAGAGCTCCGACGCGCGGAAGCCCCGGCGCGCGAGGCGCTCGCCGAGGTCGGTCGGTCGCGACCGCGGGCCCACGTACCACTTCACCGGCGTCCCGAGCGGGTGGTACGTGGCGATCGCCTCGTCGACGAGGCGATCGACGTCGCCGGGCTCGACGACCGACGACTGGATCTCGTTCAAGAACCCGCGCGCCGACGGGGTGACGATCTGGTACCAGCCGGGCCGCTCGATGACCTCGGTGTCGTCTCGCAGCAGGACGCCGCTCTGCGACGCCCGCGCCGCCGCCTCGACCTTCCGCTCCCAGGTCCAGCTCGTCACCGGAGGAGAGTAGCGCGAACGCGCCTCAGTCGCCGCCGTCGCCCTCGGCGTCCTGGCCCGCGTCGTGCTCGCCGCCCGCATCGCCGTTCGCGTCGCCGTCCGCGGCGGAGTCGCGCGCGTCGGCGCGGGCGTCGGCGGCGGAGTCGGGCGTCGAGGCGTCGATGTCTCCGCTGCTGCTCCCGTCGTCGCTCGCGTCCGCCGTCGGCCAAGGACAGCCGTCTTCGGGCACGCACGGCGCGCCGTAGACCGGCATCACGACGCACCCGACGAGCGCGGCGCCGGCGGCGCCTGCGACGGCTCCGAGCGCGAGCGCCCGGCTCCGTGACATCCGGGAGGCCGCGCCTCGCGCGGCCGGGGCCGACGCTGGGGCGTCGCACCCGCAGAAGGGACAACGGGTCTCGGACACGAGGACGTGCCGCGCGCAGCGGGAACAGGGGGCGAGCATCCCTGGCCCTGGAGCAACGGTCGTGCCGCGGGCGCGCCGCTCAAAGCGCCCGGCCGCGCGCCCGCCGCGCAACTCGTCAGAAAAACACGCCTTTCCGGCGCCGATCCCCCTCCCGCGAAATTGGGCAGCAAGCTGCCTAATTTTGGAGACTGGGCCCTGGGCTCAGCCGACGGGCCTCGTTGGGCGTGACGGCGCGGTCAGGGTCACTCCGCGTCGGAGGTCACAGGAGCGGCGAGCGCAGGCACCGCGTCGCCCTTGGCCTCGCCGTGCTTGCCGTCGCCCGCGACCAGGTTCGACTCGAGGACGTGCTTCGGCGGGACGTGGAGGTCCCACACGAGGCCCACCCACGACAGCACCTTGAGGATGTAGAAGGTGACGTCGATCTCCCACCAGAAGAAGCCCTGGTTGGTGGCCCGCTGGTAGTAGTGGTGGTTGTTGTGCCAGCCCTCGCCCATCGTGACGATGGCGAGGATCCAGCTGTTCTTGCTCTCGTCGCCGGTCTTGTAGCGAGCCTTGCCCGCCCAGTGCGAGATCGAGTTGATGGTGAAGGTGCCGTGCCAGAGGAGCACGGTCGACACGCCCGTCGCCCAGATGAGGGCGTGGGTGCCGCCGATGGCGTACGAGGCGATCGCCCAGGCGAGGGGCGGGAGCCAGTAGAACTTGTTCAGGAAGACGAGCTCGGGGAACTTGGCGAGGTCGCCGACGCGCTTCATGTCGGTGACGTCGTAGCCGCGGCACATGATCCAGCCGACGTGCGACCACCAGAAGCCGTCGCGCTTCATCGAGTGCGGATCGCCCTGCTTGTCGCTCATCTTGTGGTGGAGGCGGTGGTGCGAGGCCCACCAGAGGACGCCCTTCTGGAAGCTCGTCATCGCGAGGAGCGCGAGCACGAGCTGGAACCACCGGCTCGTCTTGTAGGTGCGGTGCGCGAAGTACCGGTGATAGACGCCGGTGACCCCGAACATGCGCAGGAAGTAGAAGCCCATCGCGAGCGCGAAGCCCTTCCACGACCAGCCCGTCGCCGCGACGCACGCGACGGTCGCGACGTGGATCGCGACGAAGGGCAGGACCCCCAGAAGGGGTATCTTGCGGTCGACGTTGCCGTCGTCCGGGAGCGTGTCGGGCTTGGCAGCGGCCTGCGCAGCTTTTTCCATGCGTCGAGCTTAGGATCGGCCACGTCACGGGTCTGTCAGCGGTGTGCCAGACTTCCACACCCCCTCGCACCCTTGACGTGCGGGTCCAAATGGCCGACAAGAAAGGGGTTTTGACGGACGGTCCCACGCCATCGGTTCGCGGAAGAGGCGCAGCTGCGCAGGGGGCGCACGCTCACGACGGAGGGCACTCCCACGGCGGCCTCGCGTCGCTCTCCCTCGGCGCGCTCGGTGTGGTCTATGGCGACATCGGCACGAGCCCCCTCTACGCCTTCAAGGAGTGCCTCGGCGGCGAGCACGGCGTCTCGCCGAGCCCGGCGAACGTGCTCGGCCTCCTGTCGCTCATCTTCTGGTCGCTGATGATGGTCGTGACGGTGAAGTACCTGACCTTCATCATGCGCGCCGACAACAAGGGCGAGGGGGGCATCCTCGCGCTCCTCGCCCTCATCCCCGAGAAGCTCCGCGCCCCGGCGGGCGCGCACGTGGGGTGGCTCGCCGTGCTCGTCATCGCCGGCGCGGCGCTCCTCTACGGCGACGGCATGATCACGCCGAGCATCTCGGTGCTGTCGGCGATGGAGGGCGTCGAGGTCGCGAGCGCGGAGCCCATCGTCTTCCACGTCTTCCACCACACCGTGCCGCTCAAGTCGTGCATCGTGCCCGCCACGTGCGTCATCCTCGTCGGCCTCTTCGCGATCCAGAGCCGCGGCACCGGCACCGTCGGCAAGCTCTTCGGCCCGGTGATGCTCCTCTGGTTCGGCACGCTCGCCGCGCTCGGCGCGTGGCACCTGTCGAAGAACCTCGGCGTGCTCGTCGCGCTCGACCCGCGCCACGCCTTCGCCTTCTTCCGCGACCACGGCTTCCACGGGTTCGTCGTGCTCGGGTCGGTCGTGCTCGTCGTCACCGGGGGCGAGGCGCTCTACGCCGACATGGGGCACTTCGGGCGCGGGCCCATCCGGGTCGCGTGGCTCGGCGTCGTGCTCCCGTCGCTCGTGCTCGCGTATTTCGGCATGGGCGCGCTCGTGCTCGCGGATCCGGCGGCGGCCGCGAACCCCTTCTTCGCGATGGTGCCGAAGGGCCCGCCGACGATCGCGCTCGTCGTGCTCTCGACCCTCGCCACCATCATCGCGTCGCAGGCGCTCATCTCGGGGGCGTTCTCGCTCACGAACCAGGCGATCCAGCTCGGCTTCTTCCCGCGCGTCACGGTGAAGCACACCTCGAGCGAGGCCGAGGGCCAGATCTACGTGCCCGAGATCAACTGGTTCCTCGCGGCCGCGTGCATCCTCCTCGTCGTGTCGTTCCGCGAGTCGAGCAAGCTCGCGGCCGCGTACGGCATCGCCGTCACGGGGACGATGGGCATCACGAGCGTCATCTACTTCGTCGTCGTGCGCCGGTCGTGGGGGTGGTCGGTGGGGAAGGCGGCGCCGCTCCTCGTGCTCTTCCTGGTGTTCGATCTCGGCTTCTTCGGATCGAACGTCCTCAAGTTCTTCGACGGCGGCTACGTGCCGATCGCCGTCGCCGCCGTCTTCCTGGTGCTCATGCTGGTCTGGAAGATCGGGCGCGGCCACCTCGCGGACTTCGTGCGGAGCAAGTCGCCGCCGCTCGACGAGTTCCTCGCCAGCCTGCCCGAGCCCGACGCCCCGGTGCGCGAGCCGCGCCGCGGCGAGGTCATCCGCGTGCCCGGCACCGGCGTCTTCATGGCCTCGTCGTCGGCGGGGACGCCGCCCGTGCTCGCGCACCACGTCGAGCGGCTCGGGGTCGTGCCGAAGAGCGTGGTCCTCCTCACCATCTCGTTCGAGCACGTGCCGTTCGTCGACGCGTCGACGCGCGTGAGGGTGGAGGCGCTCGGCAAGGGCTTCGTCCGCGTCGTCGGTCGCTACGGCTTCATGGAGAGCGCCGACGTCCCCCAGCTCCTCGCGCAGGCGGCGAGCGACGAGGCGTTCTCGCCCGATCTCGACGACGTCACGTATTTCCTCGGCCGCGAGACCTTCGTCGCGACCAAGAAGGGCAAGATGGGCCCGTGGAGCGAGGGCCTCTTCTCCCTCCTGTCCCGCAACTCGCGCTCGGCGACGGCCTACTTCTCCATCCCCCCCGAGCAGGTGATGGAGATCGGCTCGCAGATCGATCTCTGACCCGCCCTGCACGCGTGGGCGGCGCCGCGCCGCCCGGCGAGCGCGTGGCACGCGTCCGCCGTCGTCGGGCCGGGGCGCTGCACCGCGCGCGCGGCGCCTGACGAATCCTTAAGAGCGGCTGGCGGGCGCGGGTCGTGCGCGTCGGCGCGCGCGCGCGCAGGGGGTGGTCACCGGTGTTGCCATGTAAGTGCCTAGATTGAATGCGAAATCGCTAGCTCGTGCAGCGATTGCGCGTACCCTTGCCTCATGAAGAAGCTCATCGGTGTCGGAGCAGGCTTGTCGCTCATGTCCTTCGCGGGGATGGTCGGCGCTGCACCCGTCCAATACAGCGCGAAGATGACCGGCGCCGAAGAGGTGCCGCCCGTGACCACCGCCGCCACCGGCACGGCGACGTGCACCGTCGACGACGTCACGCGCAAGGCCGACTGTACCTTTTCGCACACCGGCATCGCGAAGGTGACCGCGGCGCACCTGCACCGCGGAGCCAAGGGCAACAACGGCAACATCGTCAACCAGGTGGCGTGCGACATCACGAAGACGCCGATCACCTGCACCGGCATCATGCCGCAGAACGCGTACGACGACCTCGTGAAGGGCGACGTGTACGCCAACATCCACAGCATGGCGAACCCCGGCGGCGAGCTCCGCGGTCAGCTCGCGAAGGGCAGCCTCCCCGACGCCGGCGCCGGCGACAGCGGCACCACGCCGTCGGACGCGGGCTCGTCCGGCTCGTCGGGTACGAGCGGCACGTCGGGCACGAGCGGCACGTCGGGCACGAGCGGCACGTCGGGCACGAGCGGCACCTCGGGCACGAGCGGCACCTCGGGCGCGAGCGGCTCGGGTGACGACGCCGGCGCGGGCGGTGGCGACGCCGCCGCCGACGACGGAGGCTGCAACGTGTCGCCGATGAGCGGCACCGATCTCTTCCTCGCGGCGGGCACGAGCGTCGCCGTGTTCGGCCTCCTCCAAGCGCGCCGCCGTCGCGCCAAGAAGACCGAGTAGCGGTTCCCCTCCTCCGAGCATCACGCGGCGTGGCGCCACCGGCCCCACGCCGCGCGCCATTTCGGGGAGCTCATCGCCGGCGCCGACGACGCCTGCGCCCCTCCCGGAATTGGGCAGCAAGCTGCCTATTTTCGAGCCCGGGATCTCCCCTCCCCAAATTGGGCAGCAAGCTGCGTATTTTCGAGCCTGGTACCCCGTCCCGGAATTCGTTGGCCAGCGAACGAGCTCGGTCCCCTCGGCCGAAATTCGTTGGCCAGCGAACGAGCTCGGCCCCCCGAATTCGTTGGCCAGCGAACGAGCTCGGTTCCCCCCGAATTCGCGGTAAAGCCGCCGATGCGCCAGGCCATCGAACGAGCTCGGTTCCATTCGGTCCGCCCCCCTCGGCCCAATTCGTTGGCCAGCCAACGAATTCCTCGGACACTCCGCGCGGGCGGCCCGTCTCCGCCCTCGCGTAAAATATCGTTTGACCGTTGCGCGGCATCGAATAGAACAAGGGCTCGGAATTACACGGTTATTTGTGTAGTTCATCAAGCGTTCAACTGAACGCCGTCTGACCGATGCCCCGTCGCTCTCTCGCCACCACCCTGGCCCTCGCGCTCACGCTCGCCGCTCGCTCGGTCGCGGCGCAGGGCGAGGTGTCGGCGCCGGTGGTGAAGTCGCACGTCGACGCGCAATACCCGGCGTCGGCGCTCCGCGAGGGCAAGCACGCGCAGGTCGTCCTCCTCGTCACCATCGACGCGACCGGCCACGTCGCCAACATCACCGTCGCCGAGTCCGGAGGCCCGGCGCTCGACGAGTCGGCGATGGCGGCCATGCGCCAGTGGACCTTCGAGCCCGCGCGGCGCGGCGGGGTCGCCGTCGCCGCCCGCATCCGCGTCCCGTTCCATTTCGCGCCGCCGTCCGCGGCCCCCGACGTCGTGCCCCACGGCCACGACACCGTGGCCGGCGGCGTGGAGGCGCCGCGCCCGCCGCCGCTCGACGAGACCATCCAGGAGGTGCACGTCGAGGGCGTCTCGCGCGCGCCCCAGCGCGGCGCGTCCGACGTCCGCTTCGACCAGCGCGGCCTGTCGGCATCGCCCAAGGGCAGCGGCGCCGACGTCTTGTCGGTCGCGCCCGGCGTCTACGTCGCGCACCCCGAGGGCGACGCGATCGCGCAGCGCATCTACCTGCGCGGCTTCGACGCCGAGCACGGGCAGGACGTCGAGCTGCGCGTCGCCGGCATCCCCGTCAACCAGAGCTCGCACATCCACGGGCAGGGCTACGCCGACCTCGGTCTCGTGATCCCCGAGACCGTCCGCCAGCTCCGCGTGCTCGAGGGCGTCTACGATCCTCGCCAGGGCGACTTCGCCGTCGCCGGGAGCGCCGAGCTCGACCTCGGGGTCGAGGAGCGCGGCGTCCACCTCAAATACGGCCGCGGCAGCTTCGGCACCGATCGCGCGCTCGCGCTCTGGGCGCCCAAGGGGCAGGCCGCCGAGACCTTCGGCGCCGCGATGTTCCGCCGCACCGACGGCTTCGGCCCGGGCGTGCGCGGCGCGCAGAACGGCGCGATGGTTGCACAATACAAGCTCCCCATCGGCAGCGCGAACCACATCCTCTTCCACGCCGCGGCCCACGCGGCGCGGTCCAACGTCGCGGGCGTGCTCCGCCGCGACGACGTCGACGCCGGGCGCATCGACTTCTACGACGCGTACCCGGACCCGAGCGCGCGCGCCCAGTCGGCGGCGGCGTCGCGGGCCCAGATCGGCGTCTCGTTCGAGCGGCGCCAGGAGGACGGCGCGCGCACCCAGGCCGCGTTCTGGGTCATGCTCGCGAGCTACCGCAGCCGGCTCAACTTCACCGGGTACACCGAGCGCTCGCGCGTCGAGCCCACCTGGGTCGGCCGCGGCGATCTCGTCGAGCAGTCCAACCAGGACCTCGGCGTCGGCGCGCGCGCGGCGTACCGGTCGGCGCGCTACGAGCCCACCGAGTGGATGCACGCCCAGCTCGAGCTCGGCACCGAGGCCAAGACGAACGGCATCGACCAGACCCAGTCGCTCCTCAAGGCTCCGCAGAACGAGACGTGGGACCAGCGCGTCGACGCCACCGTCCGCGCGAGCGATCTCGGCGTCTTCGTCGACGGGCTCGTCGCGGGCAAGAAGTGGGTCAAGCTCCGCGGCGGCGTGCGCGGCGATCTCCTCGTGTACGACGTCGACGATCGGCTCGGCAACTTCATCCCCGCGTTCCAGAAGAAGAGCCACATCGTCGGCTTCCGCCGCACCGCCGCCGGCTTCGCGTGGGGCCCGCGGGCGAGCCTCGACGTCGACCCGCTGCCGTTCCTGCAGGCGAACGTCGCCTACGGCGAGGGCTTCCGCTCGCCGCAGGCCCGCCAGCTCGAGGAGGGCGAGCAGGCCCCGTTCGCCAAGGTGCGGAGCTACGAGGCCGGCGTCACGCTCCACGACGAGGCGCGCGTCTCGCTCTCGGCGATCGCGTACGAGACGCGGCTGTCGTACGACCTCGCCTTCGACCCCCAGGAGGCGCGGCTCGAGCGCGTCGGGCCGACCACCCGCCGCGGCCTCGTCGGCTACCTGCGCGGCCGCCCGCTGTCGTTCTTGCAGGGGTCGATCAGCGCCACCTACGTCCACGCGACCCTCGACTCGCCGCCCATCGCCACCGCCGACAACCCGTCGCCGCCGTACCGCGAAGGACAGGCGCTCCCGTACGTCCCCCCGCTCGTCGTGCGTCAAGACGTGTCGGCCGAGGGCAAGCTCGGAGACGTCTTCGGCCACGCGCTCGTCGGCAAGGTCGGCTACGCGACCACGTTCTTGTCGCCGCGGCCGCTGCCCTACGGGCAAGAGAGCCGCTCCATCTTCACCGTCGACGCGCTCGCGTCGCTGCGGCGCGACTTCCTCGAGCTCGGGCTCGAGGCGACGAACATCCTCGGCGCGCGCGTCGCCGAGACCGAATACGCGTTCGTCTCCAACTGGCGCCCGAACGCGGTGCCTTCGCTCCTGCCGGCACGCCACGTCACCGCCGGCCCGCCGAGGCTCGTCATGCTCACCCTCGGGGTGCACCTGTGAGCGCGCGCTCCGCCCGCCGCTTCGCGCTCGCGGCCCTGCTCGCGTCGCCGATCTTCGCCTGCGCGAGCACGCCCTCGTCGCCGGTGAGCTACGACGCGGTCGTCGTCCCGCGCCTCGCGCCCTCGTTCGAGGGCCAGGGCGGGTGGACGGTGGAGGTCCGCGAGGCGTCGGTCGCCTTCGGCCCCCTGTACTTCTGCGCGTCGGAGGCCGGCTCGGCGACGGTGTGCGACACCGCGCAGGCCGAGATCGCGCGCGTCGCGCGCGTCGACGCGCTCGCGGGCCCGCGATCCATCGGCCCCGTGTTCGGCTTCACCGGCGCGATTCGCAGCGCCTCCTACGACCTCGGGATGACCTGGCTCGACACCCAGAGCGCGGTGACGCCGCAGCCGGAGGCGCCCGGCGGCCACTCGCTCCTCGTGCGCGGCACCGCGCGCAGAGACGCGCGGTCGCTGCCGTTCGAGCTCGCGGTGGACGTGGTGCCGCAGTTCCAGGGGCAGCGCGCCGTGCCCTCCGCCGAGGCGAGCGCCGACGTCGGCGCCGACGTCACGCGCCTCGAGATCGGCCTCGACGTGCAGGCGTGGCTCGGCGCCATCGACTGGGAGGAGGCGTCGCGCGAGGGCGGGCGCCTCACCGAAGGCGGCAAGACGCACGCCTCGGTGCTCCTCGGCATCAAGAACGTCCGCCCGCCGGAGTTCCGCTTCGTCCGCGGCCCCTAGGCCGCGCTCTCGTCGACCTCACCCAAAGGAGTCCCCATGAAGATCCCGCTCCGGGGCGCGCTCGTAGCCGCGCCTCTCTCCCTCGCGATCCTCGCCTGCAGCTCGTCCGACAGCGGCGGCGCCAAGGGCACGGTCCAGATCATCGTCGTCCCCGAGGACACCATCCCTGGCGGCCTCGAGCCCGGCAACGGCGACGAGAACGTCAAGGACGGCTGGAAGATCACCTACGACCGCTTCCTCACCACCGTCGGCAACTTCAAGGCGACGCGGTCCGACGCCGCCGGCGAGTCGCTCGCCGATCCGGCCGTGTACGTCCTCGACCTCAAGAACGCGCCTGCGAGCGGCTACGTGCTCGCCACCCTGAGCGACGCCGCCGCCGCGCGCTGGGACAAGTTCGGCTTCGACATGCCGAACGCCAAGGCCGGCGCCAAGGCCGGCGGGAGCACCACCGCGGCCGACCTCGACTTCATGATCAAGGGCGGTTACTCGGTCTACTTCGAGGGCACCGCCGAGAAGGGGGCCGACAAGATCTCCTTCAAGTGGGGCTT
>JAEUKG010001234.1 GCA_016794325.1 Myxococcales bacterium
TCGCGAAATCGGCGCGGACCGTCGCCCCGCCGGGGGCGGCGTCGCCCGTCCACCAGTCGAACCAGCGCGCCCCTGCCGGGAGCGCCACGTCGCGCGCGCCGGTGGCGTCGAGGATCGGCGCCACGAGGAGCCACTCCCCGAGGGTGTAGCGGTAGTCGCCCTTCCACGTCGCGGGCTCGCCGACAGGGCGCAGCACCGGCGCGCCGCCGGCGTGCGCCTCCTCCGCGAGCGCGTAGAGGGTGGGCACGAGCGCGTGGTGGAGCGTCGCCCAATACTTGTAAACTACAACGGTCTCGTCGGCGTGGTCGGGGACCGTCCACGGGGTGAGGTTGGCGCGCCCGTGGAGCTGCATGAACGGGCTGAGCGCGCCCACCGCCGTCCACCGCGCGAAGTTGATCGTGTCGAACGGGATCTCCGGCGACAGGAGGTTCTTGTCGTCGTGGTCGAGGTAGCCGCCGATGTCGGAGCCCACCACCGCGTAGCCGGCGCGCGCCGAGACCATCTCGTGGTCGAGCGCGTCGGCGAGGCCGACCCAGTCGCGACGGTTGTCGCCCATCCACGCCACCGGCGCGTGCTCCTTCTTCGCGTAGAAGCGGCCGGGGATGTCGTACGACTCGTCCCACGCGCGCACCATCGTCACGAAATCGGGCCCGCGCACCGAGCGCCCGTAGGCGAGGAAGTCCTCGTAGTAGCGCTCCGAGTACTCCTGGTGCGGCTTCGGGCCCTCGTGGGTCGCGAGGGTCGGCTTGCGCAGGTAGCTCTCGCCGAAGTCGAGCTTCCAGCCGTCGACCCCCGCCTTGAGCACCCCGTCTTGCTGGCGGTGCCACCACGCGCGCGCGTGGGGGTTGAAGAAGTCGACGCCGGCGCCGCGGCCCTTCCACCACTGGAAGGCCTGCGCCTCCTCGACGAAGTATTTGCAGCGCTCGCCCTCCTCGAAGTTCGGCGAGGGGCCCGAATACGAGTCGCCGCCGGGCTCGAAGTCGTAGTTGGTCTGGTTGACCATCTGCGTGATCCAGAGCACCACCTTCACGTCCCGCGCGTGCATGTCCGCGATCATCCCCGGCAGATCGCGGTAGCGCTTCTCGTTGGGGACGAAGGTGTTGTAGCTCGTCTCCCACGGGCTATCGAGCACGACCGCCCCGACCGGGATACCTCGCTGGCGGAAGCCGTCGACGAACGCGTAGGTGTCGTCGCGGGTGGAGATGTCCTTGCTGATCCAGGGCTCGAACGCCCAGCGCGGCGTGTGGGCCTTGGGGGCCGCCGGCGCGTCGAGATCGGTCCGCGTGCACGCCGGATCGAGCGCTGGGACCTCGGCCGGCGGCGAGCTCGAGCTCGAGCACGCGCAGGCCCACGCGAGAGTGGCCAGGAGGGCGGATCGCCGATGCATCGACATGGGCCGTAGCATAACGTTGTTATGTTGCAACTCTGCTATCCTCCGAAAGGTGCGTCGCGCCGCGCTCGTGAGCTTCTTGTTGCCCTTCGCGGCGCTCGCCTGCAAGCGACCGGAGGCCGCGCCGGCGGCGGTCGACGCCGGCGCGCCCGCCGAGCGGCGCGCCGAGCCGGCGCCCAGCGCGCCCGCGCCCCCTCCTTCGGCGGCGCGGCCCGTCGCCTCCGAAGCCCCGAGGTTGGCCGGGAAGCCCGCGGCGGCGGGCGAGGCTCGCCGCGCTTCGGTCGACCGGCTCGCCGACGAGCGAGCGCTCGACGACAACGCCGCCACGCTCCGCGCCCACTTCG
>JAEUKG010000010.1 GCA_016794325.1 Myxococcales bacterium
GGCGCACCCTTCGGACGGGCACGAGTGGATCGATCCGCTCTGGCGCGTCCAGAGGAGCTCCGCGGAATCGGCGGCGACTCCGACCACGTCGGCCGCAGGGTCGAAGCGAATCCGCAGATCATCCACGGGCGACGTGCAGCCGCCTGCGCGAGCGCAGCCCTCCAGCCCGTTCACGGACGCCCAATAGAAGCGTGACGAGTCCAAGGCCACGGCGATCGGCGCGACCCCGCCCTTGGCCTTCGCCGCGACGGGTGGGTAGTTGGGGAAGCAGAACGCCGGCGACGGGCATCGGTAGAGCGTCCCCGACGCCGGCAGCGTCACGATGACGTCCGTCGCGTCGGCGGCCACCGGCCCGGCCACCGCGCCCGGGTGCATGACGCTCGTGGATGGGCGGACGCACATGGCCGACGCGTCGGCCTCACCGCTGGCGGGAATCGTGAGCCGGTAGACGCTCTGCTCGGCGGCCCAGGTCAGCTCGTCCTGCGCGACGGTGATGGACGTCGGCACGAGGCCAGCCAGGCAAAGCACGCGGGGCTGGCATGCGGGCTCGGTCGCCGAGCAAGCGAGCACGTTGGGGCCGTCCGACCACGCGACCCAACGCCCGTTGGCGGCCAGCGCGCGGATGCCGCGGGCGTCAGCGACCCTCTCACCGCACGCGCCGGGGTCGAGGGCGCACGCCGGCGGCCCCCCATCGGCCGCCCCCGTCGTGCCGTCGGGCGCGCTCGCGTCGGCGGCCCCGGCGTCGGCGCTCGAACCCGTGGAGTCGTCGCTCTCGAACGCCGAGCACGCCGCCGCGACGGCGAGCGCGGAGACGAGAGCTGCTCCCCGAAGCCGAGTCATCTTCGGAGCATATCGGCCCCCCCACGCACGTGCAACGCGCGCCCGACGCTCTTCAGAGGGCGATCGGCTGGAAGACGCGCGGGGCTCCGCAGGTCTTCTTGATGTTGCCGCAGAAGTCGCTGCACGCCCGCGACGACGTCGTGTCGACCGCGATCTCGATGTGCCCGTAGCTCGCGCTGTAGCCGCACTGCCCGCGGCGCCAGCCGACGATCGAGCCCTTGGGGATGCCGGTGGTGCGACCGGAGAGCTGCTGGAAGCCGACGCTCTGCGTGTAGCTCGGGTTGTTGGCCATGTAGGTGTGGAGCGGGTCGGCGTCGTTGCGACGCCAGCCGCGCACTCCCGAGTCCTCGACGTGGTTGCTCACGTATTTGGCGCACTGGCCTCCGGACCCGCGCCCGTTCACGCGCAGGGCGAGGTTCGCGAGCTTGCTTCCGCGGGCTGCGCTGTAGCCGGAGGCCCCGGCGGCGGGCCCGTCGTCGTCGCCCCCGCCTGACCCCGTCCCTACCTTTTCGAGATAGTCGGTGTGCGCGTAGCCCTTGTACCCGGCCTGCTCGACCGCGACCCAGGCGTTGGCGCCGCTCGTCTTCCACACGGTGACGCGCGATCCCTCGGGGATCACCCGCAGCACGTCGGACTGCCGGCTCGCGGACTTGCGCAGGTTGAGCCCGGCGGTCACGCGGAGCTGCGTGCCGGCCGAGTAGGTGTCGCCCGACGTCGAGAGCTCGGCCGCGTCGGCGCCGACGTCGATGTTCTCTTCGCTCGTCTCGCTGGCGCATCCGACGAGAGACGCCAGCCCGAGCGCGGTGATGACGATGGAGCTTCGGTTCATGCGCGCTCCCACTGCATCGGGTGTGCCGCGCCCGAAGCGACGCCGCGTACGGCGGCGACGCAATCCTCCAATGGCGATGGCGCGCCGGCGACAGGGTGCGTGTATTCCTCACAGAGGCGGGGTCGCGTCGGATCCAACGCGGTGCTGCCGCGCACCATGAGAGCCCCGATCGTGGCCGCGTCCCGCCCGTACGAACGCGGCCACGCGGCTGCGAACGACTATTGCAAAGCTCCCTCGCGATGATCGGGCTACGCGAAGCGCGCTGGGTGGTGAGCGGGATCTTGGTCGCGGTCGTGGCGACGGTCGCCGTGACGCGGTCGCGCGCGGAGCTCGCGCGGCGCTCGTCGCCGGCCCCGCGCGCGCTCGCCGGGCGCGCAGCGGATGCGCCCGCGACCGAGGCTCGACCGATGGCTGCGCGCCCTCTGCTCGCGCCGCCGAGCTCCGCCGCGGCGGCGAGCCCGACCCTCGCGTGGGCGAGCCCGACGCTCGCGTGGGGGAGCCAGGGCCTCGCGCGCACCTTCGAGGAGACGCCGCGAGGCGCGAGCAGCTTCACCTTCGACGCTGCCGGGCGCGCGGTCGTCGTGGACGAGCTCGGGCATCGGGTCGTCGTGCTCGACGAGAGCGGGAAGCCCGCCCGCGCCGTGGCCCTCCCCCACCCCCACGCCGACGAGGTCCTGGTGTCGCGAGGCGGCCAGCTCGTCGTCCTGGATCGGCGCGACACGGGCACGGTGTCCGTCGAGCGCGCCGACGGTGGGTGGAGCACGATCCAGCTGTCCGGCGCCGGGGTCGACGAGCCCCGCGCCGTGTCACGCCTCGTGGAGCACGAGGGCGGGCTCTACGTGCAGCGCGACGGCAACGGTCCGCTCCTGAAGGTCGGCGACACCTCGGGCCGGGCCGCGGCCGAGCCCGCCGAGCTCCAAGGGATCCCGACGCGCGACGGGCGCTTCTTGGTGTCGGCGGGGGTGACCGACGCCGAGCGCGGCCGCGTCTGGGTCAACCTCGCGCGCGCCGCCGACGCGACCCACGTCTGGACGCGCGAGCTCAGGCTCCCCGTCGAGGTCGGGGCGGTGGGCCTCGTCGACACCGACGACCACGGCCGCGTCTACGTGGTGTCGCTCGGCGAGACCCGGGAGGGAGTCTATTCCAATTGGCTCACTTGCCTCGCCCAGGCCGACGGGAAGGCGATCTCGACGCAGTCGTTCCCGGTTCAGCCTCGGTGGGAGAGCTTCCGCGACTTCGAGGTGCGGCCGAGCGGAGGCCTCGTGGTCGCGATGCGCGAGCCCGACGGCCTCCGGTTCGTCACCGTGAGCTGCGACGGTCAGTAGAGGCCGTGGAGCGAGGCCCCCGGCGCCGCGAGCGCGTCGACCCGGCGTGAGACGTCCGGGTCTTCGACCAGCGGCGGGGCGTGGTGGGGCTTCACCCGGGCGTCGATCACGATCGAGCCGCGGCAACCCCACGCTTTGTGCTCCACGAACGCGCCCACTCCGTGCACGTCGATCGCCGGGTTCGACCGGGTGAAGGTGACCCAGAGCAGGTTGTCGAGGCTCCGCGCCGCGAAGCCCGCGTCGTCGGCGAGGACGACGAGCGGAAACGTGCACAATGCACTTTTCGGCTCGAAGCTCGCGGCGAAGCGCTCGGCCGCGGCCACCCCCGCCTCGCCGTCGGCGCCGAAGGCGGGCGCGCCGACCACGAGGACGCCGGGGATGGCGACCCGCGCGGGGCCGAAGCCGGGCGGCAGCGCGAGATCGGCGGGGACCTCGCGCGGGAGCGCGCGGCGCGGCTCGCCGGCCGCCGCCACGATCACCTTGGAGCCCGCGTTGAGCCCGGTGCCCGAGTAGTCGAGGGTGTCGATCGTGGTGTTGGTGACGAAGTGGAGATCGCGCGTCGGGTCGACGCGCGCGAGCACGTGCGCGAGGAAGCCAGCGACGTCGTGCACCGACAGGCCCGGCGCGTCCTCGGCGGCGGCGATGAAGAGGTACTTGGCGAGCGACATCTGCCCCTGGCCGAGGATCGCGCTCGCCTGGGTCATGAGCTCCATCGGCCGCCGCTCCTTCGCGTACGGCACGTAGCGCTCGCTGCCGAGCGCGAGGAGGAGCGGGTGCACGCCCGCGGCGTCGACCGCGTGGACCTCCGACACGCCCGGCAGCACCGTGGGCACGAGCGGCCCGGTGAGCTCGTGGATCAGCTCGCCGAACATCGTGTCCTCCTGCGGCGGGCGCCCGACGGTGGTGAACGGCCAGATCGCGCCGCCCTTGTGGTGCACCGACGTGACGTGGAGAACGGGAAAGTCGTGGGCGCGCGCGTAGTAGCCGAGGTGATCGCCGAACGGGCCCTCGCGCTTGACGTCGCGCGGGCGCACGAAGCCGCGGATGCAGAAGTCGGCGTCGGCGTGGATCCACGGGCCCGGGCCGGGCCGCGTCATGCGCACGCTGCGGCGGTTGAGCGCGCCGGCGAACGCGATCTCGGGCAAGCCCTCGGGCAGCGGCATCACCGCGGCGACGGTCATCGCCGGCGGCCCGCCGACGAAGATCGACACCGGCAGGTCCTCGCCGCGACGGATCGCCGCGGCGTGGTGCACCCCGATGCCGCGGTGGATCTGGTAGTGGAGGCCGATCTCGCGATCGGGCGCGTAGTCGTTGCCGCCGAGCTGGACGCGGTACATGCCGAGGTTCGAGCGCGCGAGGCCGGGCGCGTCGGGGTCCTCGGAGTACACCTGCGGCAGCGTGACGAAGGGCCCCCCGTCGCCCGGCCACGAGACCAGCTTGGGGAGCTCGCCGATCGTCGCCTCGTTCGCGAGCACCGGCGCGCGCCGCGCCGGCACCGGCAGCGGCAGGAGGTGCGCTGCTGCGCCGGGGAGGCCCAGCGCGCGGCGCGCTTGCTTCGCGATCTCCCTGGGTTCGACCTTGGCGTCGACGAGGAGGCGCACGCCGTCGAGGGCGTCGCGAAACAAGAAGCGGACGCGCTCGCGGGTGCCGAAGAGGTTGCCGAGCATCGGGAAGCGCGTGCCCACCGGGCGCTCGAAGAGGAGCGCCGGCCCGCCCGCGGCGAAGACCCTACGCTGGATCTCCCCCATCTCGAGGCGCGGATCGATCGGCGCCGCCACGCGGACGAGCTGCCCGCTCCGCTCGAGGTCGGTCACCGCGTCGGCGAGCGATCGGTATCCCATCGTGCCTCGGTACGTGGAGGTGCTTGGGGTCGCGCCGGCGCTCCGCCAAGGCTCACTTGGTCTCGACGTGCTCCGTGTGCTTGTTGCACTTCGGGCAGTGCTTCTTGAGCTTGACCGCGCCCTGGTGGTCGACCCGCCGCGTCGTCTTGTAGTTGCGGCTCTGGCAGACGGTGCAGACGAGGGAGACCTTCACGCGCTCGGACATGGCCCCGCTCGTATAGCACCAAAACGAAGAGGCCCCCGGCGCTTGCCAGAGGCCTCTCGCTTTTCACCGCGGGGGCGAGGTGCGCTCCCCTCGATCGCTACTCGATGACCTTGGTGACGATGCCGGCGCCGACGGTGCGGCCGCCCTCGCGGATCGCGAAGCGCATCTGCTCCTCGAGGCCGACGGGGGTGATGAGCGAGATCACCATCGTGATGTTGTCGCCCGGCATGACCATCTT
>JAEUKG010000074.1 GCA_016794325.1 Myxococcales bacterium
CTGACCCGGGGCGCAGATCACGGTGCTATGAGCAGGCAACAAAAGACTACGGGGAGTGCCGCAAGAAATGCCGCGAGTGACTCCAAAGACAGAGCGAGTGGGTGAGGGCGAGGTCTTCGCGCGGCGCATCCTTCATGTGCGGATTCGGGGGCGGCGCCGAAGGATCGAGTTGCGCGTGTTCCGACCGGCTCGAGTTGATGCGCGCGAGTATCGATGCCGGTGTGCGATCGTTGGCGATGGCAAGGTGCGGTGGTTCTCGCTTGCGGGGGCCGATGAGGTCCAGGCACTCTTGCTCGCGCTCGGGTTCCTGGGTCTGGAAGTGGACCGGCTGCGGTTGAGCCACTGGCACGTCGACGGCAAGCCCGTGGCAGACCTGCTACGCATCCTCCCCGACCGCGGGCCGCACTGACACCGCGACTATCCACATCGACGCGTTCCGAGTTGCGCTCGTGTGCTCGAAGGGGGCAGGCTGCGGCGCGCGCTCCTCCGTGCCTCCCCGAACCCTCGACGACGCGCACTGGTTACGGTGTTAGTCATCACCAAGGAGCTCGAGGAGAAACCGCTCACGGTGGTTGAGGAAGTCGCGTGTTAGCGACACCTGCGGAGCTGCCTCATAGGTCGTGACGTCGATCCCGTTCTCCCCGAGCTGATAGATCCGAGCGGTCGGATACGCGAGTACGATGGGTGCGTGCGTCGCGATGAGAAACTGTGAACCGTGACCAACAAGCGCGTGGAGTCGGCGGAGAAAGGCCAGTTGCCGCGCCGGGGAGAGGGCGGCTTCTGGTTCGTCCAAGATGTAGAGACCGTTCGGACCGAAACGGTGTTGCATGAGTGCAAGGAACGCTTCGCCATGGGACAGCTCGTGTAGCGAGCGCGCGCCGTAGCTGCCGGCGACCCCGAGTCGCTCGATCTCAGTTGCCACGTTGTAGAACGTCTCTGCTCGAAGGAAGAAGCCGCTCCGAGGCCGCCGAGCGCTGCGGACCAATCGAATCGCACGATGGAGCTCAGACTCGGTCGCGCGGGTGGAGAAAGCGAAATTGCAGCTTCCTCCTTCGGCGTTGAAGCCAGCTGCGACAGCGATCGCCTCGAGCAGCGTCGATTTGCCCGCTCCGTTCTCTCCAACGAAGTACGTCACCGGGTGCAGCTCGAGGTCTCTGAGCGCGCGTACGACAGGGAGGTTGAACGGGTAGTCGCCCGAGCGGCTTAGCCGGTGCGGAGGCAGAGAAACCGCACGCAGGAACGGTTCGCAGGGGGACAGGTTGGGCATCGGTGGCTGGCCGGAGGCTACACCATCACACCACCTTCGATCACGCCGCCGGGGCAGCCGGCGCACGCGATGGACTACACGGCGCTCGACTTCGAGTCGAAGTACACGCCGCCGGCGGTGCCTGGGGCGAGCGGCGTGGTGGAGAGCCTCTTCGACTTCGATCGCATGCTGATCGAGACGCGCCGGGCGGAGGGCTCCATCGTGTACGGCTACGACGCCTTCGGGCGCCGGGCGCACGGACGCGGTGACGGAGGCAGCACCCGAGCGGCGGAGGACGGCGAGGTGACGCGGTCGAAGACGCTGGGCGACGGCCTGTGGGGGATGCTCCGTGTACGTCTTCGTACTGGCCGCGCCTTTTTTTTTGCGCGGCGTTGAACGGAGCCGGGCGCTGCGGGAACACACCCCCGTAGCCCGACGCCGCGGCGCTCCCACCCTCCCAAGGGAGCGCCGCGGTGAGGGCACCCAACCCCCGAGGTTCCCTTGTCTTGTGCCCGTCTGGGCGCGGCGGTGGCCGCTTGCGCCTTCTTCCAGCTCACCGCGCCGGCGGCGTTCGCGCAGCCGGCGGTGGTGCCTCCGAAGATCGAGGTCGCGCTCGGCCCCGACGACCCGGCGTCCGACGCCGACGTCACGGTGGAGCTCGAGCTCACGGTGACCGCCGCCGGCGACGTGCGCGACGTGAAGGTCGTGTCGCCGCCGCAGGCGCGGTGGGACGAAGCGGCGGTCGCGGCGATGAGCCGCGCGCGCGCGACGCCTGCGACGCGCGACGGCGCCCCGGCCGCGGCGCGCGTCCGCTACGCGCTCACGTTCCCCGCCAAGGCCGCGCCGCCGCCGCCGCCGCCGCCCCCGGAGGAGCCCCCTCCGTCGCCGCCGGATCCTCCCGCGCCGCCGCCCGACGCGCCGCCTCCCCCCGATCGCGACGAGGCCACCTTCGGCGCGCGCGCCGTCACGGAGGCGCCGCCGCGCGAGGTCACCACGCGGAGCCTCGGGGCGACCGAGCTGCGCATGCTCGGCACCCGCGGAGATCCGCTGCGCGCGGTGGAGCTCCTGCCTGGCTTCGCGCGGAGCCCCTTCGGCAACCCCAACCCGATCATCCGCGGCAGCACCGGCAACGAGAGCCAGGTGTTCTTCGAGGGCGCGCCGGTGCCGCTCCTCTACCACTTCGGCGGCATCACGAGCTTCGTCCCCGGGCGCTTCATCGAGCGCGTCGACTTCTACCCCGGCAACTTCTCGGCGCGGTACGGCCGCGTCCTCGGCGGCGTCGTCGACGTGCGGACCCGCGAGCCCAAGGGCGACGGCCTCCACGGCGCGCTCGACGCGAGCTTCGTCGACGCTTCGGTGGCGGCGGAGGGCCCGCTCGCCGGCAGGAGCAAGAGCGACGAGCCCGAGCCCGAGCGGCGGGTCACGGCGGCGGTGGGGGCGCGCCGGAGCTACGTCGACTTCTACCTCGGTCAGGTCCTCCCCGACGACCTCGTGAAGATCCAGACCGCGCCTGTCTACTACGACTACCAGGGCCTGGTGTCGGCGCGCTTGTCGCGCGAGCACGCCCTGCGCGTGTGGCTCTACGGCAGCGAGGATCGCTTCGCGGTCCTGTTCGACAAGCCCGCGGACCAGGACCCCGCCTTCCGCGGCCGCCTCGACCTCCGCACCGCGTTCCACCGCGCGCAGGCCACCCTGCAGAGCCGCCTGTCCGAGCGGGTGACCCAGGAGGCGACGCTCTCGATCGGCGCCGAGAAGTACCGCCAGAGCGCGGGCGCGGTCGTCGGCTTCGAGGCCCACTCGACCGCCATCCGCAGCCGGCTCGAGTGGACGTTCCGGCCCTTCGCCGGCGCGCGCCTGGTCGCCGGCGTCGACCACGCCTCGCAGAGCTGGACCGGCACCTACGAGGGCATCCGCCCCACCGGCGAGGGCGCGACCATGGCCGCGGTGAGCGTCCTCCCCCGCGCGTCGTCGCTCTCCACCGACGCCTGGACCCACGCGCCCGCCGCCTACGTCGAGGGCGCGTTCCTCCTCGGAGATCGCGTCACCGTCATGCCGAGCGCCCGGGTGGACTATCTCGACACGAACAAGTCGCTCACGTTCGACCCGCGCCTCGCCGCGCGCGCGCGGATCACGGACACGACCACGCTCAAGGGCGGCGTCGGCCGCTTCACCCAGCACCCGCAGTTCTACGAGCTCTTGCCCGACATCGGGAACCCGAACCTCGAGAACGGCTACGCCGTCCACTACTCCGCCGGCGCCGAACAGCTCGTGGGCGACTCGGTGAAGCTCGGCCTCGAGGGCTTCACCAAGTCGCTCCACCACCTCCTCTCGTACGTGCCGGACGGCCGCGCGCCCTACATCGACAACCAGGGGCGGGGGAGGGTGTACGGGCTCGAGGCCGAGGCGCGCGTGCTCCCCAAGGGCCGCGTGTACGGGCTCGTCGCATACACCCTGTCGCGGAGCCTCCGCGGTCGCTCGGGCGAGGCCCTCCGCCTCTTCGAGAACGACCAGACCCACGTGGGCTCGGCGGCGGTGGTGGTGCGCCTCGGCAAGGGGTGGGAGGCGGCGGCGACCTTCCGCCTCACGAGCGCGAACCCGCGGACGCCGGTGGTCGGCTCCGTCTACGACAGCCGCACCGACACCTACAGCGCCCGCTACGGCGGGCTGCTCTCCGACCGCGGGCCGCTCTACCACCGCCTCGATCTCCACCTGGAGAAGAAGTGGACGTTCACGGCGTGGAGCCTCACCGCCTACGCCGACGTGCAGAACGTCTACAACGCGGCGAACCGGGAATATGTAGACTACAACTACGACTTCACGAAGCAGGCAGGGGCCGCGAGCTTTCCGCCGATCCTGCCCAGCCTCGGCGTGCGAGGTGAGCTATGAAATCCGCGCTCTGGGTGGGGGCGGCGGCCGCCGTCGCCGTCTCGTGTGCATCCTGCAACGATCCGGTCGAGCCCGCGTGGCGCCTCGACCGGCCCCGCGTCCTCGGGGCGAGGGTCACGCCCTCGAGCGACCCGGCGCGGGCGTCGGTGCAGCCCGGCGAGGAGCTCCGGGTGGAGCTCGTCACCGCGTCCAAGGAGCGGCCGCGCGGCGCGTACGCGCGCTTCGCCCTCACCGCGTGCGCGGCCGATCCCAACGGCGCGGTCACGGCCTGCCTCGGCCCCGCGCTCGCCGATCTCTCGGGGGCGGCGACCGCCGACCCCTCGATGACGCTGCGCGCCCCCGCGTCCCCGGGCGAGGTCCTCGTCTTCGGCACCGTGTGCGCGAGCGGCACCCCCAGGCTCTCGCCGGTGGTCGCCGGGGCCGACGTGCGCGCGTCGTGCGAGGGCGGGAGCGGGCAGGAGGTCGCGGTCCGGATCGCGGTCGGCGGGCCCGAGAACCGCCAGCCGGCGCTCGCCGGCGAGGCGCTCCTCTTCGACGATCGCGCCTTTCCGCTCGACGTGGGGTGCGAGGCGGGCGCGGTGGGCATCAGGGCCGACGGCGCGACCCACGACATCACCCTCGTCGCCCGCGGCATGGGCCGCGAGGAGGGCGAGTCGATCGTCGTCACCCACCTCGCGACCCACGGCGAGCTCGACCGCCTCTACTCCGCCCCCGATGGGGACTCGAACGTCAAGGTCTCGTGGAAGGCCCCGACGTCGCTCGGCGCCGCCCGCGAGAGCGCGCGCTTCCACTTCGCGGTGCGCGACGGGCGCGGCGGCGCCGCGTTCCTCGTCCGCACCGTCTGCCTCGAGAAAGGAGCTTGAACGTGAAGATCGACAAGGCGTTTTCGGCGCTCGCGGGCTATGGCGCGGGCTGGGTCTTCTGGGTGCTCGTGGCCCTGAGCGTGATCGCGGTGGCGGTCGCCGTCGATCGGGTGGTGAACCTCGTCGCGACCCGCGACGACGTGAGCCGCCTCAAGGACGACGTGCTCGACGCGCTCGCGAGCGGGCACGTGGCCAAGGCGATGGCGCGCCTGCGGGCGTCGCCCTCGTACGAGGCCAAGGTCGCCCTCGCGGGCCTGTCGTCGAAGGGCGCCGAGGCGGCGGAGGAGCGCATGACGAGCGCGTCGCAGACCTCGAAGCTCAAGATGGAGAAGAACCTCACCGTGCTCGCGACCATCGGGGCCAACGCGCCCTTCGTCGGCCTCCTCGGCACGGTCATCGGCATCATCCGCGCCTTCCGCGCGCTCGACGCCGCGCAAGGTCGGGTGTCGGCGCACCTGCTCTCGGAGATCGGCGAGGCGCTCATCGCGACCGCGGTCGGGCTGCTCGTCGCCCTCCCCACCATCGCGTTCTACAACGCCTTCCAGCGGGCGGTGGCGTCGCGCCTCGTGCGCGCCGACGCGCTCGGTCGCGAGGTGCTCGCGCACCTCAAGTCGGAGGGCTGAGCCGTGGCCGGGCTGACCCAAGGAGACGCACCGATCTCGGGGATCAACGTGACCCCGTTCGTCGACGTGGTGCTCGTGCTGCTCGTCGCGCTCATGGTGGCGGCGACCGACATCGCGGCCCAGACCCTGAGCGTGGAGCTGCCGCGCGCGGTCACCGGGGCCGAGGCGCCGCCGCGCACGCTCGCGATCACGCTCGACGCCTCCGGCGCGCTCTTCCTCGACGGCCGCGCGGTCACCGAGGCGGAGCTCCGCGCGGCGTCGAAGGACGCGCGCGCGCGCGACCCCGAGGTCCG
>JAEUKG010000084.1 GCA_016794325.1 Myxococcales bacterium
GGGCGCCGGGGCCGGGGGAGGTGGTGGCGCGCGCGATCGCGTCGGGCGTGAGCCGCGGCACCGAGCTCCTCCTCTACGCCGGCGAGGGCCCCGAGCCGTTCGACCCGTCGCTCGGCGCGAAGACCTATCCGTGCCGGTATGGTTATGCGTGGGTCGGGGAGATCGCCCGCGTCGGCCCGGGGGTGGAGCTCGAGGCCGGGCAGCGCGTCTTCGCGCTCGCGCCCCACGGCGAGGAGCTCGCCGCCGAGGCGGCCGCGGTGCGCGCGGTCCCCGCGCACCTGCCCCCGGCGCGCGTCACCCTCGCCGCCAACCTCGAGACCGCGCTCACGTGCGTGTGGGATGCACGCGTCGGCGTCGGCGATCGGGCGCTCGTGCTCGGGGCGGGGGTGGTGGGGCTCCTCGCCGCCCACGTCGCCGCGAAGGCCGGGGCCGCGGTCACCGTCGTCGAGCCCTCGGCGCGGCGACGGGAGGCCGCGCTCGCGCTCGGGGCGCACCGCGCGCTGCCCGACGGCGGCGCCCTCGGCGACGACTTCGACGCGGTGATCGAGGCCACGGGGCGGCCCGAGACCCTCGCGCGCGCGATCGCGCACGCGGCGGTCGAGGCGCGGGTCGTGGTCGCGTCGTTCTACGGGCGGAGGGTCGCGGAGGTGCCGCTCGGCGAGGCCTTCCACCGGCGGCGCCTGCAGCTCGTGTCGAGCCAGGTCTCGCGCGTGCCCCCGGAGCGCGCGCCGCGCTGGGACGCGCGCCGCCGCTTCGCTGTCGTGCTGGATCTCCTCGCGGACGAGCGCCTCGACGCGATCGTCGACGCGCCGCGGCCCTTCGCGAGCGCGCCGGAGGTGTACCGCGATCTCGCGGCGAGGCCCGGCGAGGGGCTGCACGCGGTGCTCGCGTATTGACGTTGGGTAGCGAGATTCTCGAACACCCGTGCTCGTGTTCGTGCTCGGTCGAGAGCGAGCAACCGCTGACGCCTGTTTCTGTTTCTGTTCGTGTTCGAGCTCGGGGCCAGAGGGTTGGGGCAAGAAAGGGGTAACGGGCTCTTCACGCTTCGCTCTTCGCTCTTCGCGCTTCGTCCCTCGCCCTTCGCTCTTCGTCCTTCGCTCTTCGCTCTTCGTCCTTCGCTCTTCGCCCTTCGCGCGAGGGCCGCGTGCTGCGGCCCTCGCAGTTCCCGGTCAGCGTCGCTCGAGCTTGAGCAGC
This sequence comes from Myxococcales bacterium, assembly GCA_016794325.1. Classification (GTDB taxonomy): domain Bacteria; phylum Myxococcota_A; class Polyangia; order Polyangiales; family Polyangiaceae; genus SXNL01. Next base: position 1,195 of record JAEUKG010000084.1, read on the forward strand.
GACGCGATCACGATGCGGAACCCCTCATCGACGGTCCGCGGCATCTCCTCGAGGTGGCCCCACGCGACGGCGACCTCGAGCGCGATCGCCGCCTCCCGCGCCGACCCAAGCGCGATCGCGTAGTGCTGACTCCGCCGCCCGCCGTGCTGCCCGCCGGCCTCCTCGAGGTTCAAGACGGCGCTGCTGAGCGCATCCCGGAGCTGCTTTCCGAGCGCAGCGTCTCGGCGCGAGATGCGCGCGGCCAGCGGAGCCACGTCACGAATGAGCTGGAGCGCGATGGCAGTGACACGAAGCATGGTGCGTCTTCTCCTGCCCCGCGCCGACGATCCGACGTAGTGCCGGAGCTCGCTCGGGGCTCACCCCGACCCGACGCGCCCGGTGGCGGGGTCAAGGCTCGCGTAGCGACGGTCCGCCGCTGCGGCGGACCGCTTGGCCTTGACGCCGCCGAGGACGCGTCGAGAGTCGGGTGAGCCCGAGCGAGCGAGCCCCTTCCCTCGCGCCGCCCGCAGCCCGGGCGCGCCGCGGGCTCATCCGCTAACCGGCGCCTGGCGTCCGAGCCGCCTTGCTCGCTCGCGAGCTCGAACCGCTTGGGTTCGGGCTCGCGTTCGAGTTCGAGTTCGGGGCAAGAGGGTTGGGGCAAGAGGGTTGGGGCAAGAGGGTTGGGGCAAGAGGGTTGGGGGAAAGAGGGGGGTAAGGGGCTCTTCGCTCTTCGCGCGGCGCGGGCGGGCCACGATCAGGCGGGCGGAAACCAGCTCGCCGTGGCATCGATCGTCTCGGGCGCGCCGGCGAGCGCCGAGAACTTCGGCGTCCGATCGTGCGCGAAGCGCTGAGCGAAGACGAACGCAGCCCGCTCTCCGCGCTCACCCGCGTGGACGATGACGGCGGGGAGGCGATGTCCGCCCGTCGTCAGGTAGCCATCGGCCGCGAAGGCGTACAGAAGGAGGCTCGCGTCACCGTTCACCTTCTCTTGCGCGAGCCGAACCGCGTCGACCGGGCTCATGTCGTAGCGGAAGAGCGCGCGGGTTCCGTCGCGGTCGCCGGTCAGGAGAAACGGAAACAGCGGTCCTTCCGTGTTCATCACGCCGCTCACGGCATGCTCGAGAGCGAGCTCCGCGAAGCCGAGAAGAACGTGCGTGGGCGCAACCGAAACACTCATGGCGTCGCATGATAGCCGCGCGCTCGACGAGCGGATGGGTCTCGGGCCTTAGTTCTTCGTCCTTCGCGCGAGGGCCGCGCGAGGAAGTGTGACGGCCGCGTCGAGGCTGACCCGGTTGGTCCTTCCGGAGCGCGGCTGTCTCGGCCGGCGGTCCCACGTCACGAAGGAGCTGGAGCGCGACGGCGGTCGCCACCGTGGGGACGCGCGACGGGCGAAGGGCGAAGGACGAAGGACGAAAGACGAAGGACGAAGGACGAAGGACGAAGGACGAAGAGCGACCCTCCCCTTGCCCCAGAACGTCTTGCCCCAAACCCTCCTGCCCGAAGACCGCTTGCCCCGAAACCCCTTGCCCCAACCCTCTGTCCCCCACCCCTCTGCCCCCACCCCTCTGCCCCCGACCCCGAACCCGAACCCGAACTTGAACCCGAGATGGGCTTCGGAACGGATGCTCGGGCCCCTTCGCGCGCGGGCGGGCGCGCGCTAGAGAGTCACCCCATGTTCGCCCTCGGTGTCTCGGACCACGTGATGATCGCGCACAGCTTCGCCGACCCGTTCTTCGGCCCCGCCCAGCGCCTGCACGGCGCGACCTACGGCGTCGAGGTCGAGGTGCGCGCGCCCCGCCTCAACGTCCACCACGTCGTCATGGACATCGGCGCGCTCCGCGCGATCCTCCGCGAGGCGCTCGCCACCCTCGACTACTCGAACCTCGACGAGCACCCCGCGTTCCCCGGGCGCACGTCCACCACCGAGCGCGTGGCCGAGCACGTGGCCAAGCTCGTCGCCGCCGCGGTGCGCGCGCTGCCGGCGGACGCCGCGCCGCCGCCGGGCGGCTCGCTGCGCGTGCTCCTCCGCGAGTCGCCGGTGGCCTACGCGGCGTTCGAAGAGCCGCTGTGACCTCCGTCGCGCTCGTCGTGTACGGGCCGCTCGCGCAGCGCACCGGCGGATATTTGTATGATGCACTCATGGTCCGGGAGCTCGGCGCGCGCGGGCGCCCGGTCGCGGTCGTCGAGATCGAGCGCGGCGAGGCGGCGGGCGCCGTCGCCGAGCGGGTGATGGGCACGGGGGCGCCGGTCGTCGTGTTCGACGAGCTCTGCCACCCGGAGCTCGCGGAGGCGCTGCCGAGGGTCGAGGCCGCCCGCGTTCTCCTCGTGCACCACCTGACGGCGTGGGAGCCAGGCGCCCCCGCGGCGCACCTCCCGCTCGAGGCGGCGTGCGTGGCCGCCGCCGATCTCGTGGTCGCGACGAGTGAGCCGACGCGCGAGCGCCTCGAGCGCGAGCTCGCCCCGTCCGCGCCCGTCGTCGCGGTCGAGCCAGGCGCCGACCGCCTGCCGTTCCCGCCCAAGCTCACGCCAGCGCGCGACGCGGCGCGGCTCCTGTTCGTGGGGGCGCTCGGCCCTCGCAAGCGCGTCCTTCCGCTCCTCGACGCCGCTGCCGACGCGGGGCTCGGCCTCGCGATCGTCGGCGAGCCGCGCGACGCCGCGTACGCCGAGCGCGTCCGGGCGCGAGCGCGCGAGACCGGCGCCGAGGTGCTGGGCGCGCTCGACGACGACGCCCTGTCGCTCGCGCTCGCGGACGCCGACGCGCTCGTCCTGCCCTCCGCGCTCGAGGGCTACGGCATGGTCGTCACCGAGGCGCTCGCGGCCGGAGTCCCGGTGATCGTGACCCGCGCGGCCGCCGTCGCGCCGGCCCTCTCGCACGAGGACAACGCGCTCGTGGTGGAGGAGGCCGAGCTCCCGCGAGCGCTCGCGCGTTACGCCAGCGACCGCGAGCTCCGCGCGCGACTGGCCGCCGGGGCCGCCGCCAGCCGCCCCCGCCTCCAGACCTGGGCGCGCGCCGCGGCCGAGATGGCGGAGGCGATCGACCGCGCCGTCAGCCTGGCCGCGACGCGAAGAGCGCGTACGACCGCGCCGCGAGCGCGCGGGTGAGCGCCTCGTCGTCGTGCGCGGCGATCAGCTCCTCGAGATCGCGCGCGGCGAGCGCTGCGCCGAACGCGACCGTCGCCCGGACCGGCAGCGCCCGCGGGAGCGCGACCTGCGCGAGCGGCGCGATCATGCCGAGGCCGCGCGCCTCGAGCGCGCGGACGAGGCGCATGTGCTTCGCGCGCGCCGCGTGCACGCCCCACACGAGCGCGGGGGTGACGGCGCCGCCCGCCCCGAGCGCGGCGCGGGCGAGGTGGCCCGAGCCCCGCGCCCAGCTCGGCTCCTCGAGGGAGTCGAACGCGGGGTCGATTTCGATGCATCCTGCACCGAAATGCACGACGAGCCCTCCCGCGCGGATGCGCCGCACCACCTCGCGCGTCGCCCGCGCGCGCTCGAGCGCGCCCCCCTGCTCGGGCACGAAGAGGAGCAGCCGCTCGAGCGAGGGGATCGCGCGGAGGAACGCGCGATCGTTCGCGACGATCGAGACCTCGCGGCGCCCGCACGCCGCCATGAGCGCGATCGCGTCCCAAGCTCCGGGGTGGTTCACGAGTACGAGGCCGGGCCCCGCCGGTGGATCCCCCTGGATCCGGAGGCTCACCCCGCGGCGCCCGAGGAGATCCGCGGCCGCGGAGGCGACGCCCCGCTGTCGTGTGATGTCGTCGAAGCGCGCCAACGCGCGCGCGAGCGGTAGCGACGCGAGCCCGAGCGCGCGATCCACCGCGCGCCCGCGCGGGATCCCGAGCGCCGCCGCCAGCTCTTCGGCCGAGGCGCTCGCGATGCGATCGACGACGTCGGGATCAACCACGCTGCAACCATACAGCCGGCGAGGACGCGAAGGCACGCCGTCGAGGCGCCGCTCGTGGCGCGCGTCGTGCACGATGCGATCGCGCGCGCGCCGGTCGTGCGCGCACATCGTAGGACTGTTACGCTGAAGGGAGGAGGGTTCCCACCTTGCGACTCGCTTGCGCCTCGTTGGTCGGCTTCGCATCGCTCGTATCCGCGTTCGCCCTCGGGTGCTCCGGCGGCGGATCGAGCTCCGGCTTCGGCCCCGAGGGCAGCTCCTCGGGCTCGTCGGGGTCGAGCGGCGCCTCGAGCTCGGGCTTCGGCGGCTCGAGCTCCGGCTCCTCGGGCTCGTCGGGCGCGGGCGCAGGCTGCTCCGACTCGGCCAAGCTCGTCTACGTCGTGTCGGAGGAGAACGGCCTGTACGCGTTCGACCCCGCGGCGCTGAAGTTCACCTCCAAGGGCACGCTCTCGTGCCCCGCCGGCGGCGCGACCCCGAACTCGATGGCGGTCGATCGCCACGGCACGGCGTGGGTCAACTACTCCGACGGCTCGCTCTTCGAGGTCAGCACCGCCGACGCCTCGTGCAAGGCGACGAGCTACGCCAAGGGCCAAGGCGGCTTCACCCGGGTGGGCATGGCGTTCTCGAGCGACTCCGCCGGCTCCGAGGCCGAGACGCTCTACGTCGTCGGCATCGACGGCGTCGGCAGCGGGCAGGGCCTCGGCAAGATCGATCTCAAGACGATGAAGCTCACGAAGATCGGCGACTTCTCGGGCTCCCTGCGGGGCCAGGGCGCCGAGCTCACCGGCACCGGCGACGGCAAGCTCTACGGGTTCTTCACCACGTCGCCGGCGAGCCTCGCCGAGATCGACAAGACGACCGGCGCCACCAAAACCCCGAAGACGCTCACCGGGGTGAGCACCGGCCTCGCCTGGGCCTTCTCGTTCTGGGGCGGCGATTTCTGGTTCTACACGTCGGGCGGCATCGAGCCCTCGCGGGTCACGCGCCTGAAGGCCGCGACCGATCAGTCGATCGGCGTCGCCGTCGCCAACGTCGGCGGCTTCCGGATCGTGGGCGCGGGCGTGTCGACCTGCGCCCCGACGACCCCGCCGAAGTAGCGCGGCCCCACCGGGGGCCCCTCCTTCATGCCACCTCGCCCACCGCCGCGTCGCTCTTGGTAGGGAACGTCACCTTCGCGGGCGTCGCGAACGTGAGCCCCTTCGGCTCGAGCTCGTAGAGCGGCGTCAGCGCCTCGAAGCCTGGCACCGCCGACGACAGCTCTCGTATCTTCACCATCTCAGTACGCCCGAGCGCCCCCGCGGGTATCTCGAGAGTCACAGCGCCCACCGTCAGCGTGCCCCCCTCGGGGCCGATGCTCCGCTCCGCGGATACACTACCCCCGCCTCCTCCGGCGCTGCTCCCGCAGCTCCAGATCACCCCGATCGCGGCCACGATGCCCACCGCGAGGGCGCTCGTTCGACTCATGGGTTCAGCTTCAGGACGTACGCGTCCCGCATCTGAGGCGTGTAGGTGGTTCCGAGAAGCTCGATTGGGCCCTCGTACGTTGCTGCGAGGAGAGCGCCCGGACCGGCCTGTGCGGCGAGGACCGTGGCGAAGTCGACCCCTGGACCTCCGATACTAGTACTCCAAAGGGGGTTGCCAAGCGCGTCGTAGCGAACGACGAAGATGTCGTTCGACTTCGTGGGATCGCCCGCATCGACGTAGTGCGACGTGAAGGTGTTCCCCGCGAACGTGTGCGTCCCGCGATAGTTCCCCGCCACGGTGACGGCGCCGCTCGTGTCGACCGCGACCCGCGAGATGTCTTGCACACCGGGGAGCTGGCGTACCCACACAGGGTGCCCCGCTGGAGAGAGAGACACCACGACGTATCCAGGCCCGGCCTTTCCTGCTGCGCCGAAGTCCACCGTCGCGATGCTTAGGTTGGCGACGTAGACGAGCCCCCCTCCGGGCGTCTTTGCGGCGTACGTGGGGTCGCCGCGGAACGAGCGACTCCAGAGGTGCCCGCCGCTCGCGTCCCGCTTCATCACCAGCGTCGAGCGCCACGACGGTGGCGACGGTTCCCCTGCCGGCAGAGTGCCGCCGCCGACGTCGAGGTATCCGTTGAACGAACCGAGGACCACGAGGTCTCCGCCGAGCGGGAAGACTCCCAACACGCCGTGACCTGGGGCGAAGGGTATGCCTCCGTTGTTCGGATTCGGAGCTTGCGCCCCTGGTGTGAACGTGCGACTCCACTGGTGGTTGCCGCTGCCGTCGAAGCGGGCGAGCAGCATGTGCGACTCCCCAGGCGGGCTCGCAAGCACGGCGCCGCCTAGGTTCGTGCTACCAACGAGCGAGCCTCCCACGAAGACGTCGCCCAGATCGCCAAACGCTGCTACGCCTAGGACATGTTGTGCTGGTTCGTTGAAGAACTTCTTGGCCCACTTCACCATCCCAGCACTGTCGTACTTTGCAAGGATGTCTCCGTACCCTCCTGGCAACGGGCCGCTCCCAAGGTCGACACCAGCGGCGTCCAATCCAAACAGGACCACGTCGCCGGAGTTACTCACGTCAAGCAATCCGAAGGAGTTTCCTTCAACGCCGCCCGCCACGCGCACCCAGACCGGTGCGCACGTGGAGTCGAACCGGGCGATGAAGCCATTGCCGACCGCCGACGTGGTCGTGAAAGACCCCCCACCGAGGTCTGCCGTACCTGAAACGAACCCGCTCGCGTAGAAGCCTCCGGCTCGGTCGGCGGCGAGGCCTGCGACTGATTGTTTTCCCGTGCCGCGGATCATCCGCGCGCACGAGGGCGTCAGGGTCGTGCCCCCGTCCGGAAGCGGGGCGTCGGGCTTCGCGTCGGTCGCTGACGCGTCGCCAACATCCTCCGAAGCGCAGACGCCCGTATTTCTGCAAAGGAACGCGCGGCGGCACGCCGACGCGCGACAGCAGCGCTGCGTGAGAAGCCCGCAGCGCGTGGACAGGACTGCCGCGCCGCGGCTGAAGTGGTCGACCGCGGCCACGAGGCTCTCTCCGTCTTGCACGCTGTCTCGCTCGACCAGCGACGAGTCGTCGGCGTTCGACCACGCCACCTCGCCCACCGCCGTATCGCCCTTGGTCCGGAACGTCACCTTCGCGGGCTTCGCGAAGCTGAGCCCCTTCGGCTCGAACTCGTAGAGCGGC
>JAEUKG010000921.1 GCA_016794325.1 Myxococcales bacterium
AGTCCGCGAAAATGGGTGGCGACCCTGGATCGCAGAGGTGCCAAAGTGGTGCAAAAACAGCGCATTGGCCGTGTAGGGGGGTGGGGGTGCGTGTGCGGTGTCTGGGTAACTGGGATACACAATCGCGCCGCACCGGCGCGCGTCGGTCACTCCGCGGCCGAGGCCTCCGCGGCCGCTCGCCAGCGGCCGAGCCAGAGGAGGGGGGCGAGGCCGAGCGCGCCCCCGAGGACGAAGCCCGCCTCTTTGCCCACCGTGTCTCCCACGAGGCCCGCGACCACGCCGGCGACGCCGATGCCGATCCCGTTGGCGCTGGTGAGGAGCGTGTAGTGCAGCGCCGCGTCGCCTCGTCGCGTCGCGCTCATGAGCGCCGCGAAGAGCACGGTCGTCCCCACGCCGCTCGTGAAGTGCTCCACCGCGATCGCGAAGGTCGTGGCCCCGCGGGGCACGCCGAGGCGGAGCGCGACCACGAGCGGCACGCAGACGATCGCCTGCAGGACGCACGCGACGACGAGCGCCCGCGCCTCCCCGAGCGCGCGGTGGACGGCGCCGCCCACGGCCGCCCCCGCGAGCCCGGCGCCGGTGCCGACGGTGACGACCGCCCAGCCGATCTCGGCCTGGGTCCACCTCGCGTCCACGACCATGGGCTTGATGAGCGCGCTCGCGACGTGCAGGCCGAGCTTGAACGCCGCCGCCGTCGCGAGCACCGGCCACGCGTCGGCGCCGAACGCGCGCTTCGCCAAGAACGCGAGGCGCGAGCGCCCCGGGGCCTGGCGTGAGGACGGCGCCGAGGGCGGCGGCGCGTCGCGCTCGCGGACGACGAACGCGCCCACCGAGGCGACGAGGATCACGGCCGAGCACGCGGCCAAGGTCGATCGGGCGCCGAACGAGCTCGCGAGGAGGAGCAGCCCGGCGCCGCCGCCGAGCATGCCGAGGCGATAGCCACCCACCTGCGCGACGTTCCCCCAGCCGCGGTCGTGGGGCCCGAGGCTGCGCACGGCGAGGGCGTCGACGAAGACGTCTTGCGTCGACGCCAAGAGGGCGGTCAGGGCGAGCATGACGAACCACAACGTCGGCGCCTCGCGGAGCGGCCTCACCACCCCGAGGGCGACGACCGCCGCGAGCCCGACCTGGAGCGCCAGGAGGATCGATCGCGCGTGGGGCCGCGCGTCGGGGTGGTCGCCGACCTTCGCCCACAGCACCTTGAGCTGCCAAGGCAGCTGGAGCCAGCCGATGGCGTTGATGGCGGTGAGGCTGTAGCGCTCCTCGCGGAGGACGACGGGGACGTATTCGGCGGCTAGCCCGTACGGGATACCTTGGGCCACGTAGAGGAGCGCGAGCGAGGCGAGCGTCGCGGCGCTCGCGCGCTTGTCCGACACGTTCGACGCCGTCACGGGGCGCCACCCCCACGCTCGAGCTGGGCGCGCGGCATCGTGAGCATGCTAACGATGAGCCCCAGCCCGAGCGGTAAATTCCTGGCGCGACGGACCTCGCCGTCAGCATCCTCGCGGTCCCGGAGGAAATGCACCCTCCCACCGGGGAAAAACACGGACTTCGCCGGGGTTTGGGGCGCGGGGAGCGCGCGTACGGGTTTTGCATACGCCCGCGCGCCGCCTGTGGGACACTCCGCCCGGGCCCAGCACTCATGAGGACCACCATGACCGACTCCACGCGGCGCGCCCGAGCGTCGTTGCTCCTTGCCTTCCCCCTCGCGTGCGCGGTCGCGTGCGGCGGGAGCGCCAGCGACGCCCCGTCCACCCCGCCGCCCGGCGCCCCGCCGGGCGAGAACCCGCCGGGCCCGACGACGGGGCCCGACGGTCGCAAGGCCGGCATCGTGCTCCTCGCCGACACGAACCGGAGCGGCGCCATCGAGCTCGACGCCGCCGACGAAGAGGCGGGCCGCGACACCTGGGACGCCAAACACGGCGCGGTGTTCCTCCCCAACCTCGACGACGACGAGGGCCGCTGCCCGAAGACCGGCAAGGACGACGTCCTCGCCGCGTGCTTCGACGCCGCCGACACGGTGGTCAACGGCGCCGACGACGCGCTCGATCTCGCTCCCCTCCGGACGCGGCCGTGGCCGACGGTGCCGGCGGGGGTCACCGCCAAGCTCTCCGTCACCGAGGCCGCCAAGGACAAGGTGCGGCTCTTCAAGAAGCGCGGCGCCGAGTTCGAGGCGCTCGATCTCGCCACCGCCGAGCTCACCGAAGACGAGCTCAAGGTCGGCGTGGAGCTCGCCCTCGAGGGCACCGACGTCGTGCGCGACGCGTCCGCGTGGGACGGCTTCCTCGACGTGACGATCACCGCCAGCCGCGGGGCCGAGGTCGTCGACAGCGACAAGGTCCGCATGCGGCTCTCCCCGGTGATGACCCCGAGCCACCTCGACGCACCGGAGCAGATCTACACCGCCAACGTGGACGACGAGTTCAACGCCGACGTCGCGGCGGCGAGCACCGCGGCCGGGCTCCCCAAGGTGCAGGAGCTCCAGACGCAGGACGTGTGGGCGCAGGACTACTTCGAGCCGGCGTTCGTCTCGATGCCGGGGCCGGGCGGCGCTCCGCGGGTGATGCACCTGAACTACCGCTCCGCGAACTACTCGCGCGGGGCGCTGCGCGCCGCCGGGCGCGCCGTCTTCACCCTCCGGGGCAAGGACGTCGGCGCCGTCGTCGCGTACGACCCGAAGCACTCCGACTCGATGGACACGCTGAACTCGTTCGGAAACTTCGAGACCATCCCGCCGTTCGAGCACGCCGGCAAGAGCTACCCCCTCGGGCGGGTCCTTCGCGGCAAGACCGCGTCGTTCTATCCCGATCCGGCGTTCGTGACGCTGGTGGAGTCGCAGAAGGTCCAGGAGCCCCTGTACGTCGACACGAGCTGGCTCATCGTCGGCCACGTCGACGAGTTCTTCAGCTTCATCCCGGCCTCGACCCCGCGCGGGTGGGCGCTCCTCGTCGCCGACCCCGTCGGCGCGAAGGCGATCCTCGACGGCCTCACCACCAAGGGCCAGGGCGCAGCGACGGTCTTCAAGGGCAAGAAGGTGTGGGGCGAGCGGTCGGAGGTCGCGGCCGAGAAGACGGTCGAGCAGATCCTCGCCGACACCGAGGTGCTCTCCACCAGCCAACAGGCCGCGGCGAAGATCGACGCCGCCCTCTCGGTCCTGCGCGCGGCCACCGGCCTCGCCGACGACGAGATCGTCCGCGTGCCCTTCCTGTTCGAGCCGGGATACGGCCGCTCGGTGGCGTACCAGCCGGGCATGGTGAACGGCATCTCGCTGGGCAAGCGCTTCGCCTCGCCGCGGCCCCACGGGCCGGTCGTCGAGGGCAAGGACGTCTTCGAGAAGGCCTTCGAGGACCTCCTGGCGCCTCGGGGGATCACCGTCCACTGGGTCGAAGACTGGGACACCTACCACCGCAACCTCGGCGAGGTTCACTGCGGGAGCAACACCCGCCGCACCCCCAAGAACGCCGCTTTCTGGAGCCTCGGTCGATGAAGACGCTCAGCCTCGCCATGGTCCTCACGGCGCTCGTCGCCGCCACCGCGACCCCCGCTCTCGCGAGCGACTCCGCGCCCGCCAAGGAGCGCCCCGCGCTCCGCGCCTCGGCCGAAGTCGAGCAAGCCATCGCCCGCCAGAAGGCGTCGACGCCGCGCGCGTTCGAGGCGTTCCGCGCCGTGCGCGACGAGGTCCCGGCGGCGGACGCGAAGAAGCGCGGGCGCCTCGCGGTGCTCGGCCCTCGCTTCGCGGCCCTCGGCCCGAGCGCGCTCTACCCGATGCTCGAGGCGCTCCTCGGGCCCGAGCCGCAGGGCTTCACCCCCGAGGCGCGGGTCGCGCTGCGAGCGGGGATGCTCGAGGCGGTCGCCAAGCTGCGCTCGCCGCACGGCGCCGCGGTCGCGACCGCGGTGCTCGCTGCCGAGAGCGACCCCGACGTCGTCCGCGCCGCGGCCGAGGTGCTCGCGCGGATGATGACCGACGAGCACACGAAGACGCTCGAGGCGCTCGTGGCTCAGGGCGATCGTCGCGTCCCGGTGATCGAGGGCATGTCGAGCTGCCGCACGTTGCGGGGCGCGAGGATCCTCGTCGCCGTCGTCGACGACGGCGCCGACGCGCGCGCCACCAAGGCGGCGATGGACTCGCTCGGCAAGCTCGGCTCGACGTGGGCCTGGTCCACCCCCGAGCTC
>JAEUKG010000167.1 GCA_016794325.1 Myxococcales bacterium
CGAGGAGCTCCCGGGCGCGGGGCAACGCCTCGGGGGCGAGGAGGAGGGTCGCGAGCGCGCGGCTCGCGTCCGGGCCGCGCCGGAGCGGCATCGTCACGAGCTTCCCCAGCGTGCCGAGCGGAGGGATCCGGCCCGCCGGCATGCCGGGGGTCGTCGCCATGAGGACCATGCCTCGCACGCGGTGCGGGTGGAGGAGCGCGAAGTTCTGCGCGATCATCCCGCCCATCGAGACGCCGGCCACGAACGCCGACTCGACGCCGGCCGCGTCGAGGACGCGCGCGATGTCGGCCGCGAACGACGCCATCCCGAACGGCCGCTTCGGAAGGGCGCTCTCGCCGGTGCCCCGGTTGTCCGGCGCGAGGACGCGGAAGCCGAGGCTGGCCACCCGCTCGGGGATGTCGAACCAGAACCGCGACGAGAGGCCGAGGCCCTGGATGAGGACGACGGGGTCGCCCTCACCGAGGTCGCGGTAGTGGATGGAGAGCGGCGTCGTGGCGTACGGCACGACCCCAATGTAGCATCCGGGCTCGGCCAAGGTCGCGCGCAACGCGGCCGCGAAACGTGCCTCGGCGCGGACGATGGTGAAGCGAGCGCAGTCCGAGCCGTGAGCTCCGACGCTGCCGGCGCCGGCGTCCTTCGGAGGGAGGAGTGGCCCTTGCAGGTCGTAGGGACCGGCCACCGCCTAGCAGGGGTTCGGGCCCACGATGCGGTGGATCTCCTCGAGCAAGGCCTCGATGGCGGCGGCGTCACGGCCGCGGCCCAGGCACGGGAGCGAGAGCTCGACCGTTCGGCCGTCGAGGGTGACGGTGAAATTATCCCCGTTGCAGTCGTACACCTCCTCGGTCGCGCGTGGGCTTCGCAAGTTGAGGACGCCCGCCGCGCGCATCCGCGCCGTGAGCGCCCGGACCTCTTCGGCGCGAACCATGGTCGAGAACGGTCGTGCACATTGGCGGCCCGTGTATTGCACCGCTCCGTTCCGCCAGAGAGAGACGTGGCCCACGATGCCCATGCTCCATATGGTCGTCGAGAGGACGACGAGGGGAGCCTCCGTCGGCGTCACGAGCCCCAAGCGCGGACTGGAGGCCGGGCGCAGGCTCGTGCAAGCGCGCTCGACGCATCGGCGCGCGTCGACGCGTTCGGGATCGAGCTCGGCGCCGCACTGGTAGTCGACGCCGTTGATCGTCGTTTGGGCCGCGACGATGGCTCTGGGGGCTGCCCGCCTCGGCGCAGTGCGGGAGACGAGAACCCAACCCGTGTCCCAGACGTCCAGACGTTGGAGCGTTCCGCGGCGGTCGACGTCGTCGCGGAGCAACTCCTGGAACCGATAGTCGTTGAAGGGCCTCATCGCCGGAGCGAACTTGATTGTGAACGGACATGCGTCGTCTCGGTTCGACACGGCGTGCAATCCGGGACCCATCTCCAGCTTCGCCGAGGCGTTGGCCGCGATGTCCAGCCCGAGGAGCGGCACCTCGTGGACCGGGAGGGGTGGCTCCTCGGGCGCCGCCACCGCGGCGCTCGGCGCGGGTAGCGGCGGTGTGGGCTTGGGAGCGACGGGAGGCGGGGCGACCGCGGCCGGGGGCGGCGGCGCGCTCCGTAGAGGGGCGCGCGAGCTGCCGCCACACGCGAGGGCGGTCGACGCCAAGAACACGATACCGAAACGAAGGGAGACGAGGGGCATATACGCGTGTCGGCCACGTCAGGCGGAGAGTTGCTCGCGATCCGCCTCGTTCGCGCAGCGCGCCGTGCGCTGGCGGGTCGCGGCGGAGCTCAGTCGTCGGATTGGGTGACGAGCCGAGCCCCGAGGCCCTGGACGAGCACGACGGGATCGCCCGCGCGGAGATCGCGGTCGTGGATGGGCAGCGGCGCCGTGGCGTGCGGGACGACCCCAATGTAGCATCCGGGCATGGCCAAGGTCGCACGCAACGCCGCCCCGAAGACGCTCGCCATCGACATCGGCGGTACCGGCCTGAAGGCGCTCGTCCTGTCGCCGAAGGGCGACCCGCTCACCGACCGCGCCCGGGTGGAGACGCCGCACCCTGCGCACCCCGAGGCCGTGCTCGAGGCGCTCGACACGATCGTGAAGCCGCTCGGAGCCTTCGACCGGATCAGCTGCGGGTTCCCAGGGGTCGTCGACGAAGGCGTCGTGCGCACCGCGCCCAACCTCGGCACCGAGGAGTGGCGCGATTTCCCGCTCGCGCTCGCGCTCTCGGAGCGCTACCGGAGGCCCGCCCGCGCGCTCAACGACGCCGGCGTCCAAGGGCACGGCGTGGTGGAGGGCAAGGGCACCGAGCTCGTGCTCACACTCGGCACCGGCATGGGCTGCGCGCTCTTCGTCCGCGGTCGCTACGTCCCCAACGTCGAGCTCGCGCACCACCCCTTCAGGAAGGGCAAGACCTACGAGGAGTGGGTCGGCAAGAAGGCCCTCGACGAAGTCGGGAAGAAGAAGTGGAACAAGCGCGTCGTCGAGGTGCTCGCGCAGGCGCAGGCGCTTTTCAACCCCAACGTCGTGTACGTGGGCGGCGGCAACGCCAAGCACCTGAAGGGCAAGCTCCCCGCCAACGTCCGTACGACCGAGAACATCGCGGGCCTGCTCGGCGGCATCGCGCTCTGGGAGCGCGACTGACGCCTGCGCGCGGCGCCGGGGTCTCGTGGTAACCTGATCGGCGATGCAGGTCGCTCGCCGCGGACCCACCAAGGTCGTGGGGCGTTACGCCCTCTACGGCGAGATCGCCGCGGGCGGAATGGCCACCGTGCACATCGGGCGGCTCCTCGGCCCGGTCGGCTTCGCCCGCACCGTCGCGATCAAGCGGCTGCACCCGCAATACGCCAAGGACCCCGAGTTCGTCTCCATGTTCCTCGACGAGGCGAGGGTCGCGGCTCGGGTGCAGCACCCGAACGTCGTCGCCACCATCGACGTCGTCGCCACCGACGGCGAGCTCTTCCTCATCATGGACTACGTGCGAGGCGAGTCGCTCTCGCGCCTCGTCCGGGCCGCCAACAAGCTCGGCGAGCACGTCCCGCCCCGAATCGCGGCCGCGATCATGTGCGGCTTCCTCCACGGCCTGCACGCCGCTCACGAGGCGAAGAACGAGCGCGGCGAGCCGCTCAAGCTCGTGCACCGCGACGTCTCGCCGCAGAACGTCCTCGTCGGATCCGACGGCGTCGCGCGCGCGCTCGACTTCGGCATCGCCAAGGCCGCGGGTCGCGTCCAGGTCACCCGCGAGGGCCAGATCAAGGGTAAGCTAGCCTACATGCCGCCGGAGCAGCTCCGCGGCCTCGAGCTCACCCGGGCCACCGACATCTACGCCTCGGCGGTGGTGCTCTGGGAGACGCTCACCGGCGAGCGCCTCTTCAAGGGCGACACCGAGAGCGAGACGCTCGGGCGCATCATCAAGGGCGAGGTGACGCTCCCGAGCGCCATCGTCCCCGACCTCGCGGAGGCGTACGACGACGTGGTGCTCAAGGGGCTCGCCCAAGAGCCGCACCTGCGCTGGGCGACGGCGCGCGACATGGCGCTCGCGCTGGAGCGGTGCGAGGGCATCGCCTCGCCGACCGAGGTCGGGGAGTGGGTCGAGGCCGTCGCCGGCGAGTCGATCCAGATGCGCGAAGACCGGGTCGCCGAGATGGAGAGCGAGACGGCGACGATCCAGATCACCCCGTCCGGGAAGTTCAGGTTCGACGATCAGTCCGACTCCGACGTCTCGGCGCCCATCCCCCCGCAGGGGCTCCCGTCGCCGTTCGCGGGGGCGCCGCCGGCGTCGCATCCGATCTCCGAGCGGCGCCCGATCTCCCTGGCCGAGCCGAGCGACCGGCAAGAGGCGTCGTCGACGGGCCTCGGCACGGGCGTCCTCCAGAAGCCCATCCACAAACAGCCCGCCGCGTGGATGATCGTGGGCGTGGGCGTGCTCTTCGCGACCGTGTTGACGCTGGTCGCGGTGCTCAAGGGGAGCGGGTCGGCGGAGGTCGCCGCCTCCGCGTCCCCGGGCGCGTCGCTGGCTCCACCTCCGACCGCGGCGTCGACGTCGGAGGCCACCCCC
>JAEUKG010000193.1 GCA_016794325.1 Myxococcales bacterium
CCCTCGAGGTCCGCGAACAGCGCCGGCAGATCGGCGGGATCGAACCGCATCGCGGCGCGGAAGAGCTCGTCCTTCGAGCGGAATCGATGGAAAATCGTGCCCTCCGACACGCCCGCGCGCTCGGCGACGTCGGCGGTGGTGGCGCGGATGCCCTTCTCGAGGAAGACCTGGCGCGCGACCTCGAGCAGCGCCTCGGACGAAATGACCGGCGGCCGGCCGCGGCCGCGCGGACGCGGCCGTTCCGGGCGGCGGGTCGAGCGAGGGGGTCGGCGGCCTTCGGTCATTGTTGAGTGTGAACTCTATAATTCTGGCGTGGGCCTCCGGCAAGGGGATGGACGCGCAAAGAGAAGCGCCCGGCCGCCTCGGCAGCCGGGGTGGGCTGCGGAGACGGCCGGGCTGGGCTGGCTCGAGGCGAGGACGCGGGCGAGCTCAGCGGGCGGGCAGCCGCGCGAGCTCGAGCTCCATCTCGAGGTATGGTTCCAGCGGTGAGACGTCCTGCATGGGTGCCGACGGGGATGGTGGTCGCGCTGCTCTTGGCCTCGTCGGTCTCGGTCCACGCGGACGTGCTGCCGGGGAAAGAGGACGTCTACTGGCACTGCACCGAGGCCGAGCAGTGCCCCGGGCAGGGCACGGTCTGCAAGCTCACCGGGAACAAGTTCTCGAAGTCGCTCGAGGAGCCGAGCTGCGGGGACGGCGCGCAGAAGCTCGGGCGCGTGAAGCGCTGCGACGGGGCCGGCTTCGAGCGCCTCTTCTGCCCCCGTGAGGCCCGGGGCACGTTCCGAGGCTACGTGCCGGAGCTCGACGAGGTCGTGTCGCCGCCCGGCGAGGGCTGCTCGCTCCGCCGCGGCTGCCAGCGCCGCTGACCCGCGCGCACCTCCCCTCCCCCTCCGCCTCCCCCTCCCCCTCCTCGCCCCGAAGTTGGCCCTCGCCGTTGGGCCGTGCTTTCGATGGAGTCGAGGTGTAGGCGCATGTGGTCAAGACGCGAATTCCTGGGTCTGTCGGCCGGTCTCGCGATGGTCCTCGGCGGTCGGACCGCCGCCGCCGATCCGGTGAAGCCGCCGGCGTCGCGCGTGGTGTCCGCGGTGAAGAGCGTCCTCGGGTGGACGCTGTGCCTCGAGCTCGAGGCGGCCCCCTTCCCGGTAGCCTCGTGGGGATACTCCGACCGACGCGTCTTCGCGTTCATCCCCCACTACCTCAAGAAGACGAGCCTCCGGCGGCCGCCGTTCGTGGTGCACTTCCACGGGCACAACACGACCGCCGAGGCCGCGATGCACACCCACCGGCTGCGCGAGCAGCTCGAGGCGAGCAAGCAGGACGCGATCCTCCTCGTGCCTCAGGGCCCGGTGATGGCGGCCGACTCCTCGTGCGGCAAGCTGGAGGCGCCGGGCGGCTTCGCCCGCCTCGTGCACGACGCCCTCCGCACGCTGCGCTCGCCCGACGGCCTGCGCGCGACCGGCGACGTCGCCCTCGGGCACGAGCCGGGCCCGGTGATCGTGAGCGCGCACTCGGGCGGCTACCACGCCGCGGCCCAGGCGGTGCGGCACGGCGGCCTCGAGGTGAGCGAGGTGTACCTCTTCGACGCGCTCTACGCCGACGCCGACGCCTTCCGCGACTGGGTGCTCGCCGCCAAGAACGAGCCGCGGGCGCGGCGCCACAAGGTCGTGAGCTACACCACCGGCGGCAACACCGAGGCGAACACCAAGTGGCTGATGGCCGAGCTCCGCAAGCAGGGCGTCGCCTGCGTGGAGGAGACGGTGGAGGGCACGCTCTCGCGCGAGCAGATCACGCTGTCGACCGGCGTGAGCATCCGCTCGCAGGTCGGCCACACCGACGTGACGAGCGAATACATGGAGCTCCGCGACTGCCTCTTCGCCTCGGTGCTCCCGCGGCGCCTCGGCACGTCGTGGTTCGAGGCCAAGCGCGGCGCGCGCCCCCTCGAGCGCCGCCGCTGAAGGCTGGGGTTCGTATCGACTGGGATGCTCCAGCCGCGACACGCGGCTCAGCCCGTGCCGCGAGTCCTTGGCTTCCCGCGCGGCACGAGAAGCTCGAAGAGCGCACGGATGTCGTTGGGGACCATCACGGAGGCGTCACCGGAGGAGGGGTCAGCGCTCTTGATTGCATCGAGAAGCGAACCTCGAATCCGCTTGAAATTGGGAGACTTCCGAAGCTCCTCAAGGATGCGTTTGGCGCGGTCGCGGCCCTTGTGGAAGACCGCGGGCTCCGCCCGGACCTCCGATCGCGCGCGCTTCGTTGCCTCGCTCACGTTGAGTGCCTTGTGGTTCGCGTCCAACCTCCTGTGGTACGCCACGCGACCATCGACGGCATCGTCTTCGAGGCCCCTATCGCCGTCGACAGTGGCGATGGCCTTCTCGATTGCCGCTTCGAGACCGTCCGAGACGACCCCCGACGCCGAAAGCCAAGCCGCCAGCGTTGGCGCGTCGAGGAAGAGCGACTCGATCGAGTGGTGCGACCATACGCATTCCACGATCTCGACGCCCTCCCCCTTCGCCTCGAGCTTCGGGTCGCGCGAGTAGTCCCGGTCGAGCAGGAGCGCGGCACGCACGGGGTCACCCTTGAGCTTCGGAAAGAGCCTCGCGGAGAGCGCCACCGAGAGGGCCT
>JAEUKG010000200.1 GCA_016794325.1 Myxococcales bacterium
GAGCCCACGAGATCGACGTCCTGAGGGACGCCGACGAGCTCGGGCGGCAGCGTGTAGTGCATCCGCACCGCGCCCCCCGCGAGCTCCTTCACCTTGACCGTCACCGGATAGGTCGCCGCCGGCGCGAGCGCGGGGTCGACGTGGGGCACCACGTACGTGCCGCGGAAGCTCGTGGCGACGGTGCCCGCGGCCGCGGACTCGTCCACGTCCTCGAGGTCCGCTTCGCCGCCGCAGCCGGCCGACACGAGCGCGCCGCACAGAGCCAAGATCCAACGTCGCATGGGCATCACCGACGGCGCTGATAGCATGTTTTTCGCCCTCGGCCCGTGCGAACGAGGAGCCCCTCTTCCACCAGGCCGTTCAACAGGCGGAGGGCGGTCATCGGTGAAATTTCCAATCGTTTCGTGACGTCCGTGGACGTGATCCCCGCGTCGGAGGCCGCCATCGCGAGCACGGCGTCGCGTCGGGAGGTGCCCTCCGACGCGCCGATGGCGGGCGGGGTCACGCTCGCCGGCGCCGGCGGCGGGCGCGTGCTGCCCGTCCTCGGAGCGGCGACGGAGAGCTCGACGACGCCCACGCCCGGCGCGAGCCGGTAGCCGTCGCCGCTCATCTGCACCCACGACGCGTGGGCGCCGAGGAGCGCGCGAAGGCGCGAGATCGCGGTGTGGACCACGGCGTCGTGGCTCTCGGGGCGGTACACCTTCAGCGCCCAGACCTCGCGAATGAGCTGCTCCTTGGTGCGCGGGCCGCCGGCGAGGCACTGGAGGAGCGATCGCTGGGCGTCGGTCGGGAACGGCCTCGCCGTCACCGACCCGTGGCTCTCGAGCGCGAAGAGGCCGCGCCCCGCGTCGAGGTAGATCCGATCCCCGGGCTCGAGCCCGCAGCACATCGGCAAGAGGCCGAGCATCCGGGTCGCGATCACTCCGTCGAGCCCCGCGGGCGCCCCGGCGCGCGCCTGCGCGAGCAGCGCCCCGAAGCGGTCCTCGTCGGACGCGCGGAAGCCCTCGAGCCCGCGCGCGGCGGCGAGGTGCGCCGCGCGCGCGATCCCGGTCTGCGTCGCCATGCGCGCGAGGTCGGCGTCGGCGCGCGACGCGAACAGGCGCGGCGCGACGAGGTGCTCGTACCACGCGATGTCGACCTCGAGCGCCGGATCCTCGGCCGCCCGCACGAGCGGCCGCGCCCGAGTCAACCACTCCGCGGCCTCGACCTCGCCGAAGCTGAGCCCCGCGAGGAGCGCGCGCGCGAGGTGGAGCTTCACGAGCGCGCGTCGGTCGCCGTCGGGGAGCGCGACGTCCTCCGCGCGCTGGAGCTCTCGCTCGGCCGCCTCGCGGTCGCCCCGGAAGGCGTGGCCGCGCGCGATCTCGGTCAAGATGAGGCGCTTGCTGTAGCGGTCGGCGTCGCCGATGTCGCCGAGGTGGCGGTGGAGCGCGGCGCTCGCGTCCTGGAGATCGGCGCCGAAATGGGCGCGGTAGGCGACGATCGCGGAGCGCGTCGTGGTGGCGAACGCCGCCTGGTCGATGGCGTCGGCGAGCTCGGCCGCCTGCTCGAGCACCGCGATCCCCGAGAAGATGCGGCCGCGCTGCACCATCGTGTGGCCGAGGAGGTCGAGGGCGAGCATCCGCCCGTACGGGAAGCGCGCCTCGAGCGCGTGCCGACGGGCGCGCGCGGCGTGCCGCATCGCGCTCGGCATCACCCCCGTGAAGTAGCGCACCAGCCCGAGCCCCTGGTGGAGGTGGAAGCGCGCGAGCGGCTCGGCGCGGTACGCCCGCGTCGCGAGCGTCTGCTCGCACAGCTCGAGCGCCGCGCCGTAGCGGCCGGCGCGGCACTCGGCGACGCACAAGAAGAACCGGGCAGCGGCGGAGCGCGCCGTGCCCGCGTTGGTGGTGGCGCCGCGGGGCTCTCGCTCCCACGCGCGGAAGAGCGTGCTCGCCTCGTCGGTGCGACCGGTGAAGACGAGGGCGCCGACGACGAGGTGGGTGTGGTGCTCGTCGTAGTCGCCGCGCGGGGAGTCGACCGTGCGCCGGAGCACCTCCTTGTGCGCTCCCGCGTAGAAGAGCGCCTCGAGCGACTTCGGGTCCCTAGCGACCATCGACGGGCCCTCCGACGGGAGGTGCGCGTCGGACGCCCACGCGCGCCCCGAGCGGTGGGCGAGCGGCGCCACGGCGTTCATCGACCGCTCCCATCACGCCCGAAGGCTACAAGACCAGTGGAGGGGTGCGCGAGGTTCACGGAGGGTCTCCCGGGCGTGCGCCTCGTCGCGAGGCGGCGTTCGCCGACGCGCCGTCGTGTAGGCCGCTCCCGCCGCGAGCGCGACCAACGGCCCCTGACGGGAATCCCACCACGCGGTGGGATCGTCTGCTTCGCCCATGACTTCGGGCACTTACGCGACCCGTCGCGGGCGGGCGCCGGCGCGCGCTGCGGGGCGAGCGTCGCCGACGCGCCGCGCCGAGCGCGCGCGCTCGCGGGGTCGACCGACGACGGTAGGTATCCGTGGTGGGATGGTGAGCACGGAGGCCGCGATTCACCGCGCGAGGCGCGAATCCCATCACCGTCGTTAGGGACGGTTGGTGGCTTGGGCGCGCGAGACCGGACATACAGGCCGCCGAGAACGTCGTCGCGCGCAGCGCGGCGCCCACAGGAGAACATCGTCATGAAGAAGGCAGTCTTTGCGTTGGGAGCTTTGGCCATCGGTCTCGTCACCGCGGACGCGGCGGCGAAGTGGGTCCGCGGCGGCGACGCCTCGGTGACGTTCCTCGCCACCGGCCCCGGAGGCCTCCAGATCAAGGGGAGCGGCAGCGACCTCACGGTGGACGACAAGGGCGACACCGTCACCGTCGTCGTGCCGCTCAAGGACATCGACACCGGCATCGCGCTCCGCAACAAGCACATGCGCGACAAGTACCTCGAGGTCGCGAAGTACCCGACGGTGGAGCTCACCGTGAGCCGCGCGGAGATCCGCCTCGGCGCGAGCGGCGAGGGCGCGGGAGACGCGAACGGCACCATGAAGCTCCACGGGCAGTCGAAGCCGGTCCGCTTCCACTACTCGGTGAAGCGGAGCGGCGCGGCGTCGAACGTCGCCGGCTCGCTCCGGGTGAACATGAAGGACTTCGGCATCGAGGAGCCGAGCTTCATGGGCGCGACCGTGAAGCCCGAGGTCGACGTCAACGTCACCTTCGGGATGAAGGACGGCTGACGTGCGCGCGTCGTCGAGCCTCTCGCTCTGCGCGCTCCTCGGCGCGATCGGGGCGTGTTACGTGGGCGCCGAAGACCTCCCCTCCGCCCACGGCCCGGGGGGAGGCTCGGCGCACGACGCCGGGCCGGCGGGCTCGAGCGACGCCGCCGCGAGCGCGCCGCCCCCCGGGGCGACGGGCCTCCCGTGCGACGTGGACGCGATCGTCCGATCGCGCTGCCACGCGTGCCACGGCCCGACCCCCACCGCGCCGATGTCGCTCGTCGCGTACGACGACTTCGCCAAGCCGTCGGCGCGTGACCCCAAGGTCAACGTGGCCGCGCGCGCCCTCGCGCGGATGACCGACGGGCAGAGCCCGATGCCGCCGACGGGCGCGGCGCCCTCGTCGGAGGTCGCCGTCTTCCGCGGGTGGGTCGAGGCCGGCTTGCCGAGGGGAGCCTGCGGGGCCGACGCCGGCGCCGGGTCCACCGAGGCGGGGTCGACCGCGCCCCAGTGCACGAGCGGCGTCTATTGGCAGAGCGGGAAGAAGGGCTCGAGCATGCAGCCCGGCCGCGCCTGCATCGACTGCCACTCGCGCACGACCGACAAGGGGCCCATCGTCGCGATCGGCGGCACGGTCTACCCGAGCCTGCACGAGCCCGACACCTGCTTCGGCGTGGACGGGGCCGCGACCCCGGCCCGCGTCGAGATCACCGACGCCCAGGGCCGCGTCTTCTCCCTCCCGGTGGGGCCGACGGGGAACTTCTCGCTCGACGCGCGCAACGCGATCGCGATGCCGTTCCGAGCCAAGGTGATCGCCGGCGGCAAGGAGCGGGCGATGACCCAAGCCCAGTCGACGGGCGACTGCAACTCGTGTCACACGGTCGGAGGAGCCAACGGTGCGCCGGGTCGTATCCTCGCACCGTGATCGGTGGGCGCGCGCGCTCGTCGTCGCGCCGCTCGCGCTGATAGTCCTCTGCTTCCCCCGCGTCGCGCAGGCGTTCCCGTGGATGATCCGGCACGAATACGTCGGCTGCACCACCTGCCACCACGACCCGAGCGGAGCGGGGATCCTCACCGCCTACGGGCGCGCGCAGAGCGAGGTCCTCGTGCGCACGCCGTACGGCAAGCCGTCCGAGGACGACGAAGACCCGTCGAAGCTCGGCAAGTTCGCCCTGGGCGTCGTCCCCCTCCCCGCGGTCGTCGACGTGCAGGCCGACGGCCGGCTCGCGTGGCTGCGCGTCGCGCCGCCGAGCCCCGCGCCGGCGACGAGCCGCTTCGTCCTCATGCAGAGCGATCTCGCGGGGGCGATCAAGCTCGACCACCTGCGGGCCGCGGCGAGCGTGGGCTACGTCCACGAGGGCGCGCTCGGAGCGTCCGTCACCCACGGCGCCGAGGACCGCGTGGTGTCGCGCTACCACTGGGCCGGCGCGTCGTTCGACGACGACAAGCTCCTCGTGCGCGCCGGCCGCATGCCCATCCCGTTCGGCCTCCGGATGATGGAGCACACCATGTGGGTGCGCTCGGCGACCCGGACCGACATCAACGCGAGCCAGTCCCACGGCCTCGCGATGTCGCTCTCCACCGGCAGCGTCCGCGGCGAGCTGATGGCCGTCGCCGGCAATTTGCAGCTCGCGCCGCCGTCTTTGCGCGAGCGCGGCTACGCAGGCTTCCTCGAGTACACGCCCGGTCCGTCGTTCGCGGCGGGCGCGAGCAGCGCGATCCTCCACGCCGAGCTCACGGTGGAGGAGAAGAAGCCCGCCTTCCGGCAGGCGCACGGGCTCTTCGCCAGGTGGACGCCCGCTCGACCGCTCGTCGTGCTCGCCGAGACCGACCTGCTCCTGCGCTCGGTGCGCGGCTCGAAGCCCTTCGCGGGCAACGCGAGCATGCTCCAGCTCGACGTCGAGCCCATCCAGGGCGTGCACGCCATCGCCACCGGCGAGCTCCTCTGCGAGAAGCCGAGCCGAGAGGGGTGCAGCGTCGGCGGCTGGGGCTCCGCGGCCTGGTTCTTCCTCCCCCACGTCGACGTCCGCGCCGACGTGATCGTCCGCAACGTCGACGCCGGCGGCGACCGCGCGAGCGTCGTCACCGTCCTCGCCCAACTCCACGCCTTCTTGTGAGCCTCATGAGCCCTCGCCTCGCCGCATTCACCTCGGTCGCCGTGGTCGCCCTCACCGCGGCGAGCGCGTCCGCGACGCCCAATTTCCCCAAGGCGGTGCAGGCGAAGCTCTCGCTCGGCGCCGAGCCCGCGTGCACGCTGTGCCACGCGGGGCCCACCCAGCGGGGCACGGTCACCACGCCGTTCGGAGCCTCCATGCGGGCGCGCGGGCTCGTGGCCTACGACGAGGCCTCGCTCGGGAGAGCGATCGACGCGCTCCGCGGCGAGAAGCGCGACTCGGACGGCGACGGCAAGCCCGACGTCGACGAGCTCACCGCCGGGGAGGACCCGAACGCCGGGGCCGGCCGCGCCGGCGACGACGCCGCGCTCGTGCCGGAGTACGGCTGCTCGGCCGCCCCCGCTCACCCGACGCCGGGCCTCTCGCCCCTCGCCGCGCTCGCCGCGCTCACCCTCGTCGCGTGGTGGGCGATGCGTGCGCGGCGTCAGCCCGCGCGGCAGCACCTCCGGCGCGCGCGGCGGCGCTCGGACCCCACCGCGACGGCGACCACCACCGCCGCGACGAGGAACGCCGCGGGGCGCACGTAGGGCGCGACCTCGCGCGCCCCCGCGGTCGCGAGGCCCGCCGCCGAGAGGAGCGCGGCGACCGAGAGCTCGGGGAGCTCGGTCGGCTCCCGGTCTTCGCCGCGTCGTCGTACGTCGCCGCGGCGGCGCCGGGCTCGAACGACGCGTGGAAGTCCTGGTTGAACCGGCTGCGCCCCGACGAATACCCGTCGAAGGTCCAGCCGAAGCGGCGGGCGAAGGCGTCGAGCTTCTCCCGCGGGGCGCGTGAGACCGCGACCATCGTGACGTCGCGGTGGGCGAGGTGCGCGCCGTCCGCCCCGGACGTAGGCTCGAGCGCGGGCTATGCTCCCCTCGTCATGCCGCGCGCTCCCGCCGTGCTCCGCCCGGTCCGCGAGGTCGAGCTCGCCCCCGCGGGCGCGCGCTACGATCCGCGTCGCGTGCTGCGTACGCCGCTGCGGGCGCTTCGCGGCGGCGATCACGGCCTCGTGGTGGGCTTCGGGTGGCGCGCGCCCTCGCTGGTGATCACCGTCCTCGCCCGCGGCGACGCCTCCGACGACGACGTCGCCTTCGCGATCGAGGCCGGCCGCGGCATCGCCGCCGTCGACGACGATCCGGATCCGTTCGTGGCGATGGTGGCGGAGCACCCCCTGCTCGGGAAGCTCGCCCGCGCCCACGACCTCCGCATGTCGCGCTCGCCGACCCTGTTCGAGAGCCTCGCGCGCGGGATCATCGAGCAGCTCGTGACCACCGCCGAGGCGATGGCCTCGATCGGCAGGCTCTGGGGCATCGCCGGAGAGCGCGTGACCGGCACCGAGCTGCGGGCGGCGCCGACCGCGGCCGCGGTGCGCCGGGTGCCGATGTGGAAGATGCACGCGATCGGCGTCGGCTCGCGGCGCGCGGCCACGCTCCACGAGCTCGCGGGCCGCGGCGCGGCGATCGAGCGGCTCCGGGCGCTGCCGCCGGCCGAGGTGATCGACAAGCTCGTCTCGCTCCGGGGCATCGGCCCCTGGACCGCGAACCTCGCCGTCGACCGGGGCATGGGCTATCCCGACGCGGTCCCGGTGGGCGATCTGCACGCCCCGAGGATCATCACCCGCACGCTCACCGGAGAGGACGGCGGCGACGACGCCACGATGCTCGAGGCCCTCGAGCCGTTCCGCCCTCACCGCGCGCGCGCGGCGCGGCTCGTCATGCGGAGCGCCGAGCGCGACCGGCCGAGGCCCCGCGTCGATCCCCACCGCCGCGAGCCGTGGAAGTACTAGGGCGTGTCCCTGAACGCCGGCTCTCCTCTCGCCCGTGCCCGTGCCCGTGCCCGTGCCCGTGCCCGAGGGAGGCAACAGGGTGCGCAAAGCGGGCGATGGGGAGTGGATGCAGGCGCTCGACCACGAACGACTGGAT
>JAEUKG010000236.1 GCA_016794325.1 Myxococcales bacterium
GGGGGTGCGGTACGGAGCGGGGGACGTCAAGCGCGCGCGCGATTTGTATGTAGAATACATCAAGAGCCGCGGCGCCGACGCGACCGCCGACGACTGGCTCACCGTCGCCGCGGCCCACGTGCGGGTCGAAGACCGGCCCGAGGCCTCGCTCGCGACCGAACGCGCGCGCGTCCTCGCCGCCAAGCGGCCCGACGATCGGCCCCTCCGCGCCAAGCTCCGCGCGGCCGACGCCGACCTCCGCAACCTCGACCGGCTCCGCGAGCTCGCGAAGTCGAGCGGCCTCGACGCCGACATCGAGCGCGCCGACCTCCTGCGGTCGCTGCGCCGCTCCGACGAGGCGGCCGAGCTCGTCGCCCGGCTGAAGAAGGACCACCCCAAGGACGCGCGCGTCCGCGTGCGGCAAGGGATGGTCACCTTCGAGAAGATGGCGACCGCTGGCAAGCTCCTCGAGGGCGCGATCTACGCCTCCGACGAGCTCAAGGACCCGAACCTCCAGAACAAAGACGGCGACTACTGGTCGATGATGCTCGGCGCCGCCGGCGTGCGCACGATGAGCGAGGTGTTGCCGGAGCTCGCCCGAAACCCCGAGGCCGGCGTCCAGAAGATGGTGGGCGTCCTCAAGGCCATCCGCGACCTCGCCGATCAGCTCGCCAAGTCGCAGCCGGGGCGCGCGGCGGCGATCGCGTTCCTCGTCGACCGCACCTTGCCGCTCATGGACAAGATGCGGACGGGGGACGTGGGGCCGATCCTCGCTGCGCTCCAGGCGTCGCTCCCGGAGGCCCTCGCGCTGCGGGCGAAATACCCCGAGACCGCGGACGTCGACCGGCTCGTCCTCACCGGGGCCACCTTCGCCCCCGACCGCGCCAAGGCGTTCGAGGCGGTGGCCGCCCGGCCGAAGACGGCGCCGGAGGACGACCCGCCGCTGTACCTGCAGCGGGCGCGCACCGCGGTCACGCTCGCCGCGGTGATCGCGACGCCGGCGGTCATCGCGTCGACGCGGGCGATCGTCAACGACGTCCCCGCGACCGACGAGTCCTTCACCGAGGCGGTGCGCGAGGCGCTCCTCGGCGACGTGGACGTCCTCGAGGCGATCGTGCAAAAGGACGCGGGGGCGTGGGCGCGCGCCGTCGCGCACTACGAGATCGCCAGGAAGGGCCACAAGGAGGTCCGCGCGCGCCTCGCCAACAACCTCGGATTCATCGCGCTCGCGCAGGGCGATCAGGCGCGCGCCGAAGATCTGTTCCTGGAGAGCGCGCGCGATCAGAGCCCGCGCCGGTGGCTCGCGTTCCTGAACGCGCTGCTCTCGCCCAACCGCGCCGGGGAGCGCCTGACGGGCCTGCGCGATCTCGCCAAGGCCAACCGCGGCGACGGGCGGCCCCCGGTCGTGATCTCGACCTGGCTCGCGTCGGTCGCCACCGATCCCGCGGAGTCCTCGCGGGCGGCGAAGGAGGCGGTCGACGAGCTCGCGACGCCGCTGTACGCCATGAAGCCGGACGCGAGCGCGATCGGGCTCGAGAGCGAGGGCTCGTTCCAGATCGGCCTCGGCCTCGCGTCGAAGCGCCGCTACCACGAGATCGGCTCGTACGCCTACGGCTCGCTCTGGCTCATGCCGCCGCCGCCGATGTCGCGCGCCGAGCTGGAGGCGAAGGCCCGGGGCGGGGCCGCCGACCCGAAGAGGCCCGACCCGAAGAAACCGGACCCGAAGAAGCCCGAGCCCAAGAAGGCGGAGCCCAAGCCGAAGAAATGACGACGGGCGGCGCGTGTCCCACCGACGGTGAGCTCGCCGACTACATCGGCGGCAGGCTCGCGCCCGATCTCGAGGTCGTGGTCCGGGAGCACTGCGACGCCTGCGCCGCTTGCCGGGGCGCGCTCGTGGCGCTCGCCTCGGCCACCACGGGCAGCGGAGGCCCACCGCCGTCGCTGTCGGGCGGGCGCTACCGCGTGCTGCGGGTGCTCGGCGAGGGCGGCATGGGGGTCGTCTACGAGGCCCTCGACGATCGCCTCGGCCGCGTCGTCGCCATCAAGACGCTCCACCCGCGGACCCAAGACGACGCCGAGCTCGCCGAAGACCGGGCCCGATTCGCCCGCGAAATCCAGGCGATCGCGAGCTTGCGCAGCCCCCACGTGGTGCAGATCCTCGACGTCGTGAGCGAGCCCGACGGCTCGAGCGGCTTCGTGATGGAGCGCCTCGACGGCGAGCCGCTGCGGAGCCTGCTCGCCCGCGAGCGGCGGCTGCCGGTCTCGCGCGCGCTGACCATCGCCGAGCAGATCCTGGCGGCGCTGGCGGCCGCCCACGACGCCGGGCTCGTCCACCGCGACGTGAAGCCGGAGAACGTGTTCCTCGTCCGGTCCGCCGCCGGCGATCTCGTGAAGCTCCTCGACTTCGGTCTCGCCAAGCCCACGCGGCTGTCCGCCCACGAGATGTCGATCACCGGGCGCCCGATGCTCCTCGGCACCGTCGCCTACATGGCGCCCGAGCAGGCGCGCGGCGATCGCGCGACGCCGGCGGTCGACGTCTACGCCGTAGGGACTATCCTGTTCGAGATGATCTGCGGCGAGCGCCCGTACGCCGGCGCGTCGGGCGACGTCCTCGCCGCGAAGCTCCTCGGCGGCGAGCGGCGCACCTTCACGTCCCTCGCGCCCGACGCGCCCGGGGGCGTGAGCGCGGTCGTCGAGCGCCTCCTCGCGTCGGCGCCCGAGGATCGGCCGTCGTCGGCGGCGGCCCTCGCCGATCTGGCGTCCGCGCGCGGCGCGCTCCCCGCCGACCGCGCGGCG
>JAEUKG010000239.1 GCA_016794325.1 Myxococcales bacterium
GATCGTGTCCGCGTCGCGGGACGAGGTCCGCGCGAGGGTCGCGCTGGCTCCGTCGCATCGCCAGCCCCACGGGATCGTGCACGGCGGGGTCTACTCGAGCGTCGTCGAGTCGGTCGCCTCCATCGGCGCGGCCATCGACGCCATGGCCAAGGGCAAGACCGTCGTCGGCCTCGAGAACGCGACCTCGTTCGTTCGCGCGGTGCGCGAGGGCACGCTCGACGTCGTGGGGACGCCCATAACCCGAGGCAGCCGCACCCAGCTCTGGGAGGTCACGTTGCGGACGTCCGAGGGCGCGATCGTCGCGACGGGTCGGGTCCGCGTCCTCGTGCTCGAGCCCGGCGCGCAGGTCGGAGGCGCGGGGCTGTCGCTGGGCTGACATGGTCGCCGCGCGCCCTCCGCTCGCCTCGGCGCGGCTCCGCTACCGTGAGGTCGGCGGCGGCGACGTCGGCGCCCTGCACGCGCTCCTCGCCGACGACCACGTGCGGCGGTACCTCCTCGACGGCGCGACCCCGACGCGCGAGTGGGTCGCGTCGGAAGTGGAGGCGAGCGCGCGCCTCTTCGAGGCGCGTGGAGTGGGGCTCTGGATCGCGAGCGACGGCGAGGGCGACGTCGGGTTCGTCGGCGCGCGCGTGTACGAGGAGATCGAGCCGCACCCTCACCTCCTCTACGGGCTCCTGCCGCGGGGCACCGGGTGCGGGCTCGCCACCGAGATGATGGCGGCCCTCGTCGAGCACGCCGCGCGCGTCGGGTTCGCGCCGCTCCGGGCCTCGGTCGACGAGGTCAACGCGGCGTCGGCGCGGGTCCTCGAGAAGTCCGGCTTCGTGCGGTACGGGACGTTGGACGGCGCGTTCGGCCCGATGCACCTCTACGCGCGGCCCTGAGCCCGAGCCGCTCGGCTCGTCAGCTTCGAGGTCGGCCCGCGGCGCCCGCGCGCGCGATGAGCAGCTCGCGCTCGCGTTCGTTGGTGGTGAGCGCGGCAGCGGCGGTGAACGCGCGTCGGGCTTCGTCCGCCCGGCCGAGCTTCTCGAGCAGGTCGCCGCGCACTGCCGGCAGGAGGTGATACGCGCGCAGCGCCGGCTCGTCGGCGAGATCGTCGACGAGCTCGATGCCGGCCTCCGGGCCGTACGCCATGGCGACCGCGACCGCGCGGTTCAACTCGACGACCGGGGAGCCGGTGATCTCCACCAGCGCGTCGTAGAGCGCGACGATGCGTGGCCAATCCGTCTCGGCCGCGGTGCGCGCGCGCGCGTGACACGCCGCGATCGCCGCCTGGAGCGCGTAGGGGCCGAGCGGCCGCGCGAGGGACTCGGCGCGTTGCAGGGCGGCGAGGCCGCGCCGCACCAAGAGCCAATCCCAGCGGGCACGATCCTGATCGAGGAGCAGGACGGGCTCGCCGCGCGGCCCGACGCGCGCGCGCGCGCGCGACGCGTGGAGCTCCATCAGCGCGACGAGGCCGTGCACCTCGGCGTGGGCGGGGAGGAGACCGGCGAGGACGCGGCCGAGCCTGAGGGCGTCGGCGCAGAGCTCGACGCGCATCCACTCCGCGCCCCGCGTCGCGGTGTATCCCTCGTTGAAGATCAGGTACACCACCTCGAGGACGGAGGGGACGCGGGCCTCGAGCTCGGCGCCGGTCGGGACGTCGAACGGGACCCGCGACTCGCTGAGGGTGCGCTTGGCGCGGACGATCCGCTGGGCGATCGTGGGCTCGGGCACGAGGAACGCGCGCGCGATCTCCTCGGTCGTGAGGCCACCGAGGAGGCGCAGGGTGAGCGCCGCGCGTGCCTCCATGGACAAGACGGGGTGGCAAGCGACGAGCACGAGCCGGAGGAGATCGTCGCCGAGCGACGCCTCGTCGATGTCGTCGTCGCGGACGTGGACCACGGCCTCCGCCTCGGCCGCGAGCGCCGCGTGTTTGCCGTCCACCATCCGACGCCGGCGCAGCGCGTCGATCGCGCGGTTCTTCGCGGCCACGGTGAGCCACGCGCCGGGATTCGTGGGGATCCCACCGCGGGGCCACTCTTCCAGCGCGAGGACGAGCACGTCCTGAGCGAGGTCCTCGGCGAGGGCGACGTCGCGCACCATGCGGACCAGCGCACCGACCAGCCGCGGCCGCTCGACCTCGAACGCCGCGAGCGACGCCCGCGTCGCGTCGTCGTTCGTGGAGCTCACGAGCTCTTCTTCTGGGCCTCGATCTCGGCGCGAAGGCGATCCTCCTGGGCGCGCAGCTCCGGGGTCATCTCAGCGCCGAAGTCCTCGGTCTCGAAGACGGGGCGGATCTCGATCTCGGCCTCGCTGCCGGGCATCGGGTCTGGGCACCGGCGCACCCACTCGAGGGCCTCGTCCATCGACTTCACCTGCCAGAGCCAGTAGCCGGCGATGAGCTCCTTGGTCTCGGCGAACGGACCGTCGACGACGGTGCGCTTGCCCTCGGCGAAGCGGACGCGTTTGCCGCGACGGCTGGGGTGGAGGCCCTCGCCCCCGAGCATGACCCCGGCCTTGACGAGGTCCTCGTTGAACTTCCCCATCTCGGCGAGGAGCGCCTCGCTGGGCATCTCGCCGGCCTCGGAGGCTCGAGTCGCCTTGATCATCACCATCACGCGCATCGTCGATGTCCTTTCGTTCGAGCCGAGGGGGCTGGTCGCGTCTACCACGCGGGTCTCCGCCTCGTACCCACGACGATCGAGCAGCCGAGGGATCGACACGACCCCGCCGAAGTCTGCGAGCCAGCGGGCCCGCGCGGAAGTGGTTGGCCGGCCCACGAATTTCGCTGACCCTCCGGAATCGTTGACCTTCTGCGGTCCCAGCCGACGCGGTCGCCCGCCGCGGACGGTCCGGAAATTCGTTGGCCAGCCAACGAAAAATGGGGGAGGCGCGGTGGGGCGGGAAATTTGGTTGGCCAGCCAACGAAAAATGGGAGGCGCGGTGGGCTGGAAAATGGGGAGCCGCGGTGGGGCGGGAAAT
>JAEUKG010000280.1 GCA_016794325.1 Myxococcales bacterium
CTCCACGTCAAGCTCGGCGACTGCATACTGGTGACGTCGCCCACTTTCGGCGTCTCGGTGGGCGCGTGCGGCTCGCGCCCGCCGATCGCGAAGCAGTTCCGGATCATCGCCGTCTTCGAGGCTGGCTTCGACCAGTACGACTCGAAGCTCGTCTACACCGATCTCTACGAGGCCCAGGCCTTCTACGAGCAGGGCGACAGCGTCACCGGCGTCGAGATGAAGGTCGACGACATCGAGAAGGCGCACGAGGTCTCGAAGAAGATCGAGAAGCTCCTGAACAACGGCATCTACCACACGATGGATTGGCACGAGCTCAACCGCGGCCTCTTCACCGCGTTGCTCATCCAGCAGATCGGCATGAGCGTCGTGCTCGCGCTCATCATCGTGGTCGCCGCCTTCACGGTCATCGCGACCCTCATCATGGTCGTGCTCGACAAGAAGAAGGAGATCGCGCTCCTCAAGGCCCTCGGCGCCAAAGACGACGCCATCCTCCGCGTGTTCCTCTACCAGGGCGGGCTCATCGGGACGCTGGGGACGAGCGTCGGGCTCCTCCTCGGATACCTCGGGTGCAAGGCGCTCGCGGCCTACGAGTTCCCCCTCGATCCCAAGGTCTACTTCATCTCCAAGCTGCCGGTGCAGCTCCGCCCGACCGAGTTCATCATCACCGGCGCCGTCGCGATCGTCATCTGCCTGCTCGCGACGATTTTCCCGGCGCTCTACGCGGCCTGGCTGCGGCCCTCGGACGGCCTCCGGGCGGAGTAGGCACCGCGCGAAAGCTTTGCTAAGGTGGCTGGCCGGCGAGAATTTCGCCGACATTTCAAGGTCTTCATGCGCTGGCTCGTCGAGGTCACCTCCATAGGCAAGAGCGACACACAGTCGCACTGCATCGAAGCGGACTCGTGGCAGAAGGCCTTGCAGAGCGCGAGGTCGAGTCGCGGTGACGCGAGTCCCATGAGCGGCTTTTCGATCGAGCTGCTCGAAGACGGATACCGCGCCGTCGATCCGCTCGCGCGCCTCCGCTACGTGGTCCGGCGCGCGCCGGACGACGCGGTCCTCACCGGCGCGGGCGCCGCGCCCGCGGCCCCTGCCCCCGCGGCCCCTGCCCCCGCGGCTCCGCCTGCCGCCGCCAAGCCGGTGGAGTCGGCGCCGATCCCGGCCTCGACGATCCCCGATCTCGTGGCCGCCGCGCCCGTCCCGGTCGAAGAGAGCAACCCCGCTCCGGCTCCGTTGCCCCCGGCGCCGACGTCGTCGTCTCCGGCAGCGGGTGGCCCGCCGCGGCCGTCCGCGCGCAAGTCGTCGACGCTCGCGTTTTCGTCGAGCGGCAGCGCCGAGGTCTCCGTCGCGCAGCCCGCCGTCAAGCCCGCGCCGCCGCTCCCGTCGGCCGCGAACGGCTCTGGCCCCAAGGCCCCGTCGGTTCCGCCCCCCGCGCCCCAGGCGAAGCCGTCGACGCCGCCGCCTGCGCCGCAGGCCAAGCCCGCCGCCCCTGCCGCGGCGCCCGTCGCGCCTCCCGCGCCGGCAGCCCCCGCGGCTCCTCCGCCTGCGCCCGTCGCCGCGGCTCCCGCCGCTCCCGCGGCTGCTCCGCGAGTCTCCGCGGTGCCGCCGACGCAGCCGGCCGCGCAGCTCGCGAACGACAAGCCGAGCCCGCGCGTCCTCCTCAGCCGCGAGCAGGATCCCACCGCGCAGAGCCCGCTCAGCTACCGCGAGTACGCGTATTTCGTACCGCCCGGCACCAGCGAGCCCGACGCCGAGTCGATCTTGCGCGCCGAGCTCGAGCGGGTGAAGCAGCGCCTCACCGACGTCAAGCCGGGCAAGCTCGTCAACCTCGCCGCCTTCGACGTCGAGTTCAGCGGCAAGCCGCCCGTCCCGCCGATCGCCGCGCTCACGTGGAAGGACTGGAAGAACGAGACCGCGATCGTCTTCCCGCGGAGCCGCACCGGCGCGAGCGTGCCGCCGTCGGCGCCCGCGTCCGCGCCGGTCCCGCCGCCCGCGTCCGCGGCTCCTGCGCCGCCGCAAGCCCCCCGGCCACCCAGCGTGCCGCCGCCTCCCATGGCGAACCCCGGCCCGCGCCCCGCCGGCGATCTCTCCAAGACGGATCCGATGGCCAACGCGCCGCCGCTCCCGCTCGCCGCGACGCAGGTCGCCGCGACGCAGGTCGCCGCGCCGCAGGTCGCCGCGCCGCAGGTCGCCGCGACCGCGAACGTCGCCCCGCTCGCCGCGCAGCGCTTCACGCCCGGCGAAGGTGTGCCGGCGATCGACGGCAGCAAGCGACCGAGCCGCCCGCCGGGCACCGGCAGCACGCCGCCGCCGGCGACCGCGACCGCGCAGCGGCTCGCCGAGGTCGGCCAGATCCCGGTCCGGCCGTCGTCGGGCCGGTTCATGGCCGCGGGCCACCAGAAGGGTCGCGTGAGCGGCGACGAGCTCCTCACCGCGCTCTTCGAGGCGATGCACGACCTCCACTTCCTGCGCGACTCGCTCGAGGGCGGGGAGTTCTGCCTCCAGCTCGCCAACGACATGCTCCCGTCGCGCGCCGGCATCGTCCACGCGTACGACATGAACAAGCGCGAGTACGTGGTCGCGTCCGCGAGCGGCGACAACACGCGCATCCTCCTCGCCAAGCGCACCGCCGACGCCGATCCGATGATCGGCGCCGCGATGCGCGCCCGCCGATCGATCGTCGTGCCCGACGCCGCCCACACCGAGGCCGCGACCCTCGAGCGCTACCGCGCGCTCGGCGGCGCCAAGAGCGTCGTCATCGCCCCGGTGATGTGGGGCGGCCGCGCGCTCGGCGCGATCGAGCTCCTGAACCCCGTCGACGGCGCTCCGTTCCGCGAGGACGAGGGGCACGCGATGAGCTACATCGCCGAGCAGTTCGCCGAGTTCATCGGCTCCCACGGCTTGGTGATCGAGCCCGACAAGATCCTCGCCCGCGCGAAGTAGGCGCGTCGTGAGGGGAAGCGCGGTGACATCTCGGCGTCGGCGGTCGCCGCGGCGCGCCGCTCGCCCGTCACCTGGGGAGCGCCGATGACGCGCGACCGCCTCTTCAGCTTCGTCCTCTTGCCCCTGCTCCTCGTGGCGGTGGGCGTGCTCGCGTATTTCACCTTCCGCACCACCCTCCAGATCGACAAGCTCCGGCAGCAGTCGGTGCTCGAGGCCGCCCTCGGCCTCGCCAACGAGAAGGCCCACCGGCTCGACCGGCAGATCATCGACCAGGACAACGTCCTCGTGGCGGTCGTCGACCCCGAGAGCCTCGGGGAGCTCGGCGAGCGTTGGCTCCCGACCGCCGCCCGCGAGACGCCGACCGTGCGCGCGGTGCTCGTGCTCGACGAGAACAAGACCGTGCTCGCGTTCGCCTCGCGCGCGTCGGGCGCGTACTACGACGAGGAGGCGTTCCGGCGCCTGCTGGTGCAGCGCATCACGGTCGACATGCAGCTCGCCGAGGTCCCGAACGACGAGCTCCGCCACCTCCACCGCGAATACGCCTCGCAGAGCTATCTCGTCTCGTATTGGTACCGCGCCCGCGCCGGGCGCCGGTACCTCGTGGTGGCGTGGCACGACGTCGGCCGCATCGTGAAGGAGACGCTGCCGACGCTGTATTCGGAGCGCCCGACGCCGGGCGAGACGGCGGCGCCGCAGAGCCGCGTCAACGTGGTCGACGAGGACGGTCGCATCATCTTCGGGCCCCCGCTGCGCAGCGGCCAGTTCACCGTCGGGGTGCGCTTCCCCACCACGCTCTACAACTGGCGCCTGCAGGTCGCGCCGACCGCGAGCGAGGAGCTCTCGTCGAGCGTGCAGAACCGGCGCATGCTCGAGCTCGTGATGGTGGGGCTCTCGTGCCTCGTCGTCGTCGCCGGCGTCGCCGCGATCCTCGTCGCCGCCGAGCGGGAGCGCCGCATGAGCGCGATCAAGAGCGACTTCGTCGCCAACGTGAGCCACGAGCTCAAGACGCCGCTCGCGCTCGTGCGCATGTTCGGCGAGATGCTCCAGAGCGGGCGCGTCACGACCGCCGAGAAGCAGCGCGAGTACCTCGAGATCATCGTGCGCGAGAGCGAGCGCCTCACCGCCCTCATCGAGAACGTCCTCGACTTCGCGAAGGTCGAGCGCGGCCGCAAGGCGTACGAGCTCTCCGAGGGCGACGTGTCGCGCGCCGTCACCGACGCCATCCAGGTCTACCGGTACCGCGCGGAGCGCGAGGGCGTGGAGATCGATCTCGACGCGCCGACCGACCTCCCGCCGGCGCGGCTCGACGACCGCGCGGTCGGGCTCGCCGTGATCAACCTGGTCGACAACGCCCTGAAGTACGCGAAGGGGACGAAGACGGTCTCCGTCCGCGTGCAGATGCGCGGCCGCGACATCGCCATCGCCGTCACGGATCAGGGGCCGGGCGTGCCGGCCGAGGAGCGCCAGCGGATCTTCGACCGATTCGTGCGCGGCGAGTCCACGCGGCGCGAATCGCGCGTCCGCGGCAGCGGCATCGGCCTCGCGCTCGTGAAACACGTGGCCGAGAGCCATGGCGGGCGGGCGTGGGTCGAAGCCGCGCCCGGCGGGGGCGCGCGATTCTTGTTCACGATACCCACGCTTCGCGGGCGCGAGGCCGCGCAGAGGTTGCCGCCGAGCCCCCCGGCGCGAAACGCAGCGCGGGTCGGCGGGCCCGACGCGGCGCCGTCCGCCCACCCGCCCGACGCGGCGCGGCTCGGCGGGCCCGACGCGGCGCCGTCCGGCCCCGACGGCTCGGCGTCGGAGCCGGCTCGGCGCGAGGGCGGAGCGAGCCCCCCTCCTGCGGAAGCCGATTGACGCGCCTCCCCCACGCGATATCGTGGGAGGAGCAGTACCAACGTGTGCTAACGATCGCGGTTGCGAAGGAGATTTCGGAGCGGTTTTCATGGCGAACGAGGAAGCGAAGCTGTTCGTGGCTGGGCTACCGGACAGCATGTCCGAAGAAGCTCTGAAGCAAATCTTCGAAGCGGTAGGCGGCAAAGTCGTCAACGTCAGCCTCCCAAAGGATCGGGCGACGGGCAGGCCTCGCGGCTTCGGTTTCGTCACGCTCGCGACTCCTGAGGAAGCGCAGGCAGCACGATCGGCGCTCGACGGCTCGATGCAGGGAGGTCGGTCGATCTCCGTTCGTCCGTTCCAGGCCGAGCCGCCGAAGCGCGGCGAGGGCGGCGGCTTTGGTCCTTCGGGTCCAGACTCGCGGGGCCCCCGCTCCGCGGGGCCGAGCTCTCGCGCGAGCGAGGACGAGCGCAAGCTCTACGTCGGCAACCTGCCGTACGACTGCACTCAGCAGGACGTCGAGAAGATCGTGACCGACGCCGCCGGCGGCGCGGGGACGGTCGTGCACGTGAGCCTGCCGACGGGGCCCGACGGGCGGAAGAAGGGCTACGGCTTCGTCCTGATGTCGAGCGCCGACGCGGCCAAGGCCGCCGTCAACGGCCTCCAGAACATCCAGATGCGCGGTCGGCCGCTCAAGGTCAACATGGCGCAGCCGAAGGGTGACCGGCCTCCGCGGTCCGACGGCTTCGGCGGCGGCTACGGCGGGGGTGGCTACGGTGGCGGCGGCGGCGGCGGCGGCTTCGGCGGCGGCGGCTTCGGCGGCGGCGGCTTCGGCGGCGGTGGCGCGCCCCCGCCCTCACGCAAGACCTTCGACGGCGAAGGCCGGAAGCGGCGTGGTGGCGGCGCGGCTCCGAAGGGCAACGAAGAGGGCGGACCGCCCAAGCGCCGCGGTGGTGGGGGTCGCGACCGCGATTTCGGCCGCAAAGACGACGACTGGTTCAGCGGCGGCGACGACGACAAGGACTGACGGGGCGCGCGGGCGGGCAGAGGCCCCGAAATTCGTTGGCTGGCCAACGAATTTCGCGGGCGCCTGCCCCTCGGACCGAGGAATTATCCAGCGCTGCGCGCACTTGAAGCGGGCAGCGCGACCCTGGCCCTTGACATCGCCGCCAAAGAGCGGCATTTCCTCCCCCCCGCCTAGCTCGGCGGGCCCATCCAAGGCTTCGACATGCGCGACACCATCAAGATGACCTGCGGCAACTGCAAGCGGGACAACTACGTCACGACCAAGAACAAGCGGACGATGACGGAGAAGTTCGAGATCAAGAAGTTCTGCCCCGCGTGCCGGGCCCATCACCCGCACAAAGAAGGAAAGATCTCCAAGGGCTGATCGCGGCGCGCGGGCCGAGCGTTTCGCTCGCCCGCGCCTGCCCAGAGCCCTCGCGCCGCTCCACGCGGTGCCCTGCGAGACTTATCCTACCTTTGTCTACGTTTCGCGACTAGACAGCTGGGGTTTGCTGAGACTAAAGCGAACCCCCCGAGGGCGTTGTCTGCCCTCGTCGACCCCAACCTGGTGACCGCCCCCGCGGACGCCCCCAACCCCCGGAGACCCCGCCCGCATGATCTTCGACTGGCTCCACGGCCTGTTCTCGAACGATCTGGCGATCGATCTGGGGACGGCGAACACCCTCATCTACGTGAAGGGCAAGGGCATCGTGTCCTGCGAGCCCTCCGTGGTGGCGGTCCAGAAGGACTCGCGGGGCGGCAACAAGGTCCTGGCGGTGGGGCGCGAGGCCAAGGAGATGCTGGGGCGCACCCCGGGGAACATCCGCGCGGTCCGGCCCCTGCGCGACGGCGTCATCGCCGACTTCGAGATCACCGAGGCCATGCTCCGGTACTTCATCGCCCGCGCGATCAACCGCCGGACGCTGGTGAAGCCGCGCATCATCATCTGCGTGCCCTTCGGCATCACCGAGGTCGAGAAGCGCGCGGTGAAGGAGAGCGCCGAGAGCGCCGGCGCCCGCGAGGTCTACCTCATCGAGGAGCCCATGGCGGCCGCCATCGGCGCCGGCCTGCCCATCACCGAGCCCTCCGGCAACATGGTCGTCGACATCGGCGGCGGCACCACCGAGGTCGCGGTCATCTCGCTCGCCGGCATCGTGTACTCCCAGTCGGTCCGCGTCGGCGGCGACAAGATGGACGACGCGATCGTCGCGTACCTCAAGCGCAAGTACAACCTCGCCATTGGCGAGCAGACCGCCGAGCGCATCAAGATGCAGATCGGCAACGCCTACCCGCTCGAGAAGCAGCTCACCACCGAGGTGAAGGGCCGCGATCTCGTCGCCGGCGTGCCGAAGACGGTCGTGGTCAACTCCGACGAGATCCGCGAGGCGCTCTCCGAGCCCACCAACGCGATCGTCGAGGCGATCCTCCTCGCGCTCGAGAAGACGCCGCCCGAGCTCGCGGCCGACATCGTCGACAAGGGCATCGTGCTCACCGGCGGCGGCGCCCTGCTCAAGAACCTCGACGTCCTCCTCCGCGAGGAGACCGGCCTCCCGGTCATGGTCAGCGACGACCCCATCAGCGCGGTCGTCCTCGGCAGCGGCAAGACGCTCGACCACATGGAGCTCTTGAAGGAGGTGACCATCGGCTAGCGCTCGCCCGCGCTCGCTGCATGGACACCCTCGAGGGATCAGCCGTATGTCGTCCCTCAAGCGCTATCGCGACATCGTCATCGTCGTGCTGCTGCTCGCGGTGCCGTTCTTCTTCTTGCGCGCGAACATGAAGAAGCCCGAGAACCTGAACTCGGTCGATCGCGCCATCCTCCGCGTCTCGGCGCCGATCGAGTTCGGGGCCGCGAGCCTCGCCCGCGGGACGTCGAACGTCCTGTCGAGCTACTTCTACCTGGTCGACGTCAAGGCCGACAACGACCGCCTGTCGTACGAGAACGCGCGCCTCCGCGAGACCGTGCACCGCCTCGAGCAGAAGGAGACGGAGAACCGCGATCTGCGGCGCCTGCTCCAGCTCCGCGAGGCGACCCCCGGCGACACGGTGAGCGCGCAAGTGACGGGCAAGGACTTCACCGAGTTCTTCCGCGTCACCCGCGTCGTGCTCGACCGCGGCTCGCGCAACATCCGCCCGCACATGCCGGTGGTGTCGCCCGACGGCGTCGTCGGGTCCGTGCTCCACGTCGCCGGCGACGCGGTCGACGTCCAGCTCTCGGTCGACGCCGCGTTCGGCATCGACGTCGAGGACGAGCGCACCCACGCCCGCGGCTTCGTCCGCGGCACCGGCGATCCCACCCGCTACGCCTGCAAGGTGGAGATGGTCGACTCGCGCGACGAGGTCGAGATCGGCGATCTCCTCGTGACGAGCGGCAAGGGCAAGTGGTTCCCGAAGGGCGTCCCCGTCGCCCGGGTGACCAAGGTCACCAAGCGCGAGCTCGGCCGCGACCAGGAGGTCGAGGCCGCCCCCACCGTCGACTTCTCGCGCCTCGAGCACGTGCTCATCCTCGTCACCCCGCCGCAAGAGGAGGGCGAGGGCTCGGCCAAGCCCGGCGGCACCGCGAAGGGGAAGTAGGCGATGCGCAACACCGCCTTCCTCTTCGCGGGCCTCGCCCTCCTGTTCCTCCAGTCGAACCTCTTCCGGCTGACGCGCCTCCTCGAGCAGGGCATCGGCTGGCTGCTCGTCGCCCTCCACGTCACCCACGGCCCGGTGAGCATCCCCGGCCTCGTCCCCTCGCTCGTCTTGCCCCTGATCCTCTTCATGGGGGTGCACGAGTACTCGCTGGCCCGAGGCGCGGGCGTGGCCTTCGCCCTCGGCTACGTGACTGACCTCTTGGGGATAGCGCCGGTGGGTTTGTACACCTTCACCTACGTCGCCATCTTCGTGCTCGCGCGCTCGGCCGGCGTGCGGCTCGCGGCCCAGACGCGGTGGATGCAGATGCTCCTCGTGCTGGCGTTCGCGTTCGTCGAGAGCCTCATCGTGCTCGTCCTGCTCGCCATCTTCGGGCGCGACGCCTGGGTTCCGCGCACGCTCTACCCGCTCACCCTCCCCCACGTGCTCATCACCGGGCTCGTGTCGCCGCTCGTCTTCCGCATCGCGGCGCGGCTCCACGCAGCGACCGCGGGGCGCGAGCGCGCCGACATCGCGGGAGGCGAGTCGTGAGCAACATGCTCGTCCCGCGCTCGGACGTCGGCGAGTTTCGCCGACGCTACCGCTGGCTCGGCCTGTTCGCGGTGGTCGCGTTCGTCGCCGTCACGATCCGGCTCTTCCACCTCCAGGTCGTCAAGGGCTCCGACTACGCCCAGACCGCGCACGAGAACATCATCCGGCGCGTCAACATGCCCACCACCCGCGGCGTCGTCCGCGACTCGCAGGGCCGCGTGCTCGCGTCGAGCCGGCCGTCGTACAACGTGTACATCGTCCCCGGGCGGGTCATGCCGAGCGCGCGGCCGGTGAAGCGCCGGCGCCTCGGGCGCACCGACCCCGACACCTTCGCGCGCATCGCCGACATGCTCCGGCTGAACCCGGAGGAGCGGGCCCGAATCACCACCCGCATCCGCGAGGCCTGCGTCACCGACGACGACAAGTCCCCGTGCTGGCACCGCGTGCTCGTGCGCGAAGACCTCTCGCGCGACATCGTGGCGGAGCTCAAGCAGCACGACAACGAGACCAACGGGGCCGAGGTCGTGCAGGTGCCGGTCCGCTACTATCCCTACAAGGGTATCGGCTCCCACATGCTCGGCTACGTCGCCGAGATCGACGCCGAGACGCTCGGCCGCTTCCGCCCGCCGGGCTACGACGAGATGAGCCCCGAGGAGCGCGCGAAGGTGAACCCCCTCGCCTACGACGTGGGCGACTCGATCGGCGCAGTGGGCCTCGAGCGCGCGTGGGAGGCCCAGCTCCGCGGCCAGCGCGGCTGGGAGAAGCGCGTCGTCGACGCCCACGGGCGCCACCGCACCGGCCCCGAGGCCGAGCGCCTCCTCGATCAGCCGAGCCGGCAGGATCCCATCCCCGGGCGCGATCTCAAGCTCACCATCGACGTCGAGCTCGTCGACGCCATCGACAAGGCGATGCGCGCCCACACCGCGGGGGCGGTGGTGGTGGTGGAGGTGCGCACCGGGCGCCTCCTCGCGATGTACTCGAAGCCCGACTTCGACCCCAACGACCTCTCGGGGGCGGGCGGCCGCGAGCGCATCCGCGAGACCTTCAACCGCCTCTACGCCGACCCGCTCCGGCCGATGCTCGACAAGACGATGAGCGGCGCCTTCCAGCCCGGCTCGACGTTCAAGCCGTTTTCGGCCCTCGCCGCGCTCGAAGACAAGCTCGTCAAGCCCGAGGAGCGGGAGCGCTGCGACGGCTACCTCTCGTTCGGCCGCCGCGTCTTCCACTGCACCCACGTCCACGGCATGGTCAACATGCGCGACGCCGTCGCCGAGAGCTGCAACATCTACTTCTTCAAGCTCGCGGAGGCGGTGGGCATGGACCGCATCGCCCGCGTCGCCACCGAGTTCGGCCTCGGGCAGAAGACCGGCCTCGGCATCAACCCCGAGAGCCCGGGGCGCATCCCCACCCGCTCCTGGTACGCGCTCCGCTACAAGGGCCAGTTCCGCATCGGCTTCACCCTCAACACCTCGATCGGCCAGGGCGCGACCACGGTGACGCCGCTCCAGCTCGCGCTCGCCTACGCGGCGATCGCCAACGGCGGCACCGTCTTCACCCCCGAGCTCGTGCGCGCGGTGGAGACGAGCGACGGCGCGGTGGTGCAGGACTTCCCCCCGCGGTCGAGCCGCAAGGCCAAGATCGCCCCCGAGAACCTCGCGCGCATCACCGACGCCCTCCACGCGGTCGTGAACGAGCAGCAGGGCACCGCGTTCCCGGTGCGCGACTCCGCCCTCGACGTCGCCGGCAAGACGGGCACCGCCCAGACCGGCTACGTCGCGAGCTCCTCCGACGATCCCAAGCGCGCCTGGTACTACGCCCGCGACCACGCCTGGTTCGCCGCCTTCTCGCCGAGCAAGGCGCCGGAGATCGCGGTCGTCGTCCTCGTCGAGCACGGCGGCTCGGGCCCCACCCAGGCCGCCCCCGTCGCGATGCAGATCGTCCGCGAGTACAACCGGCTCTCCGCCGGCCGGCGCGGCGGCCCCGGCGGCAAGGACCCGAAGCGCGACAAACCCGCCCCGGGAGCGCCGTGAGGCTCGCGCCCCTGCGCTTCGCCACCGGCGGCCGCGGCCTCGCCGCCCGCGCGCGCGATCACTTCGACTGGGTGCTCTTCCTCACCGGGTCGATCCTCGCCGTCATCGGCGTCATCAACTTGTATTCTGCAACGAGCGTCTCGCGCGCGGCCCTCTCCGAGGTCTACATCCAGCAGGTGTACTGGCTGGTGCTGGGGGGCATCCTCGGGGCGGTCGTGGCCGCCGTCGACTACCGGCATTTCGAGCGCTTCGGCTACGTGCTCTACGGCGTCGGCATCATCACGCTCTTGCTCGTCTTCGTCCTCGGCAAGGACATCCGCGGCAGCTCCCGGTGGATCAGCATCGGCGCGTTCGGCTTCCAGCCGAGCGAGTTCATGAAGCTCTTCCTGGTCATCGCCCTCGCGAAATACCTGCACGACGACCCCAAGAGCGAGGGCCGCACGATCAAGGACCTCGTCGTCCCCTCGGTCATCGCCGGGGTGCCGATGACGCTCATCCTCCTCCAGCCCGACCTCGGCACCGCGCTCATCCTCGGGCTGATCTTCGTCTCGATCTGCCTCCTCACGCGCATCGAGCCTCGCACCCTGATCGGCATCGTCGTGTCCGCGGCCGTCGCCTTCCCCCTCGTGTGGAGCTACGTCCTCAAGGACTACCAGAAGAAGCGCATCACCGACTTCTTGAACCCCGAGGCCAACATCCTCGGCTCGGGGTGGCACGCCCACCACGCCCGCATCGCCATCGGCAACGGCCAGTGGACGGGCCAGGGCTTCATGAAGGGCACGCAGAACCAGTACCTGTTCCTGCCCGACCAGCACTCGGACTTCCCGTTCGCGGTGTTCGCCGAGGACTGGGGCTTCCTCGGCTGCTTGGTCCTCGTCGGCGTGTACGGCTTCTTGGTGCTCTGGTCGCTCCGCATCGCCCAGTCGGCCAAGGACCGGTTCGGCGCCGTCCTCGCGGTGGGCGTCGGCGCGCTCCTCTTCTGGCACGCGTTCTTCAACCTGGGGATGGTCGTCGGGATCTTGCCCGTCGTCGGCGTCACCCTGCCGCTCTTCTCGGCCGGCGGGTCGAGCGTCGTGACCGTCATGCTCGGCCTGGGCCTGCTCATGAACGTGAGCATGCGGCGCTACTGATGCGGAAGCAGACGCTGGCCCTTGCGGCCGTCCTCGTGATCCTCGCCGGGCTCGGGGCCTACCGGTTCGGGGCGCACCGCCTCTTCCGAAAGACGCCGGAGCCGCGGGTCGTGCCCGTCGCCGGCGAGAGCCGGGTGCTCCCCGTGGCCCCGGCCCAACCCGCGTTCGTCCGCGGGAGCCTCGAGACGACCACCCGCACGATCCAGGCCGCGGGACGCACGCGGAGGTACGTCGAGCTCGTGCCTCGCGGGCGAGCGGTGGACCCGCTGCCCCTCGTCCTCGTGCTCCACGGCGACGGCGGCGACGCGGCCGGCTTCCACGCCGCGTTCCCCTTCGAGGCGGCGTCGGGCGACGGCGCGGTGCTCGCCTACCCCGACGGCGTGGGGCACACCTGGGACCTCGAGACCACCGACCAGAACCCCGACGTGGCGTTCCTCGCCGCCGTCGTCGACGACGTCGCGGGGCGTTCCGCGATCGACCGCGACCGCGTATACGCCGTGGGATACTCGAGCGGCGGCTTCCTCGCCAACGTCACCGCCTGCCAGCGGCCGGGCCTCCTCCGGGCGATCTCGTCGAGCGCGGGCGGCGCGCCCTACAACCAGCGCGAGTCGTGGCCGAACGGCTACCCCAGGTGCCCGGGCCAGAAGCCGGTGGCGACCATCGCCCTCCACGGGCGGCGCGACTTCGGGGTGAGCTTCGACAGCGGCAAGTTCACCGCGATGTACTGGGCGTACGTCAATGGGTGCAACGAGGGCGAGGTCGAGACCACCGGCTACCCCGAGTGCCACGCGTACACCGGCTGCAACCCGGGGCGGCCGGTGGTGTTCTGCGACATCGCGAGCCTCGGCCACTGGGTGTGGGATCGCGGCGCGGTCGCGAGCTGGACGTTCTTCAACAAGCTCTGACGAGCCCGGGCGCTACTTGCAGCGCCACGTCCCCTCTTGCGGCGCGCCTTGGCCGTCGAAGCCCCGGCACGGCGCGCCGTGCGGCCCGTATCCCTTCTGGGGCTGGCGCCGACCGCCGGCGGTGCACCGGTTGCACTCGAGCACGCCCGGGGTCTGACGGTGCCGGCCGCGCAGGCCGGCGTCGGTCGGCGTGAGCACGACCTCCCAGCCCGAGCAGGGGTCGCCGTCGCGCATCCCCGGGTCACGCCAGGCCCAGGTCTCCGCGCACGAGCCGGTCGTCGCCGCGCCGCCCACCGCGTCGGTCACGCCCGCGTGCGGCTGGGGGCAGAGGTTCACGCCGCGGCGATCGGGCGGGCTGCAGGTGCAGATCGGCGGCATCGGCTCGAGGCACAGCGTCGCGCCGATGTACATGGCGCAGACGCACGACGGCGGCGGCCGGTGCGCGGCGCTCGCGGCGGCGCTGGGCGCCGCGCTCGAGGCCTCCGGCGGCGGCGTGGCCTCGCGCGCGGAGCCCGTGGCCTTCGGCGCCGGGTCGGGCGCGGTGGGCGCGCTCGCGTCCACGGGCGCGAGCGGCGGCCTCGGCTTCGTCGCCGACAGGAGCGCCGCGCCCCCACCGACGACGATCGCGAGGAGCGCGAGCGCGGCGAACGCGAGCGCGGGCACCGCCCACGACCGCGGCGGCTCGGGTCCGTCCGTCGTGGGCGGCGGCGGCGGCGGCGGCGCGACGGCCTCCGCCTCCGTCTCCGGAGCCGTCACCGTGAGCGGCACGCGGCCCTCGGAGGCCGCGCCCTCGAGCGCCGCGAGCGCCGCCCGCGCGTCGGCGGGCCGCGTCGCGGCGGGGCCGAGCATCGCGTCGACGGCGCGCGCGACCGCGGGCGGGATCGACGGGAGGGCGTCGCGGATCGATCGCGGCGCGCGGTCGCAGAGCTTCGCGCTCAAGATCTCGCCGCTCGACCCCTCGTGGGGGCGGCGCCCCGTCAGCATCTCGAAGAGGCACGTCCCCACCGCGTACACGTCCACGGCCGGCGTGACCCGCTCCGCCCGGACCTGCTCGGGGGCTGCGTAGGCGATCGTCCCTACGAGGACAGGATTGCCGGTGATCGAGACGTCCCCCTCGGCGAGCTCGGTGCGCTTGGTCACGCCGAAATC
The DNA here is from genome assembly GCA_016794325.1 of Myxococcales bacterium. Taxonomy (GTDB): domain Bacteria; phylum Myxococcota_A; class Polyangia; order Polyangiales; family Polyangiaceae; genus SXNL01. The sequence continues at coordinate 14,149 of JAEUKG010000280.1, forward strand.
GAGGAGCTTCACGAAGTCCGGGAGCGCCGCCTTCGCGATGAACACGTTCTCGGGCTTCACGTCCCGGTGGACGACGCCCGCCTCGTGCGCGCACGCGAGCGCCTCGAGGAGCTGGCGCGCGACGTGGACCGCGCGCTCCACCGGCAGCTTCCCCTCGCGCGCGAGGAGCGCGCGCAGCGGCTCGCCCTCGAGGCGCTCCATGACGAACGACGGCCCCTCCGCGCCGTCGCCGGGGAGCGAGTCGAGGATCTGCACGATGTGGGGGCTTCGCAGGCGCGAGACGACCTCGATCTCCTGGGCGAAGCGGCGGAGGTCGGTCGCGCGGTCTTCGTCGTCTCCGACCCGCGGGTGGAGCGTCTTGACGGCGACGAGGCGCCCGATCCGCTCGTCGCGCGCCTCGTACACCACGCCCGCGCCCCCCTCGCCGAGGACCGCCGTGAGGCGGTACCTCCCCGCGAGGAGGGTGCCGGGGGCGAGCGTGGCCATGGGCCCCGATCCTAAATCACCGAGCGCGATTGTGAATCACGCTCGGTGATTTCCTGGCGCCGAGCCGGCGAGGCTCAGGGGCAGCTCACGACCTCCCACCCGCAGCCCGTCCCCGTGTCCAGGCACGCCCCGGTGGGGCCGGCGACGGTCTTACCATCCGGGCAGAGATAGTTCGGCATCCCCAGCGCCGGGCCGCACGCGCCCTTCGCGTCACACTTGCCCGGCGGCGGCGGCGGGGGGGGCGGCGGCGGGCAGTCGGGGAACACCCAGCCGCACCCGCCGCCCGGGACCGAGCTCGGCTTGCACACCGGGCTGACGCTCTTGCCGTCGGCGCACGCCTTGGCGATCGCCGGCGCCGGACCGCAGTCGCAGGGGGTCGGCTTCGGGCAGTCGAGGACCTCCCACCCGCACACGCCGCCGCGGTCGAGGCACCGGCCGGTGGGGCCGCCCACCGTATTTCCATCCGCACAGAGATAGTTCGGCATCCCCAGCGCCGGGCCGCACGCGCCCTTCGCGTCGCACGCCCCAGGGCCGGGGGTGGGCTTGCCGCCGCCGCATCCGGGATCGGGCTGGGGATCGCACGGCTTGGGGCCGCAGCCGGTGCCGGGAGGCTTGCCGCCGCCGCTGAGCGGGCCGTCGCTCTCGGCGGTGTCGCCTTCGGTCGACGTGGACGAACAGGCGATGAGGAGGGCAGCGCTCAGCGCCGCCGCGACAGTCACGCGGAGAGAGATCATGGACGTGTACCTTTCGTGGCCGAGGGGCCTCGTTGCGGATGGTTCGGCGCGAGCGCCGCGAGGCGAGTCCTGGCCACCCCGTGTGGCCGGACGGATCCCGTCCGGCGGCGCCGGCGGGTGGATCGATGGATGCGCGCCGAACGGCGCCGTCAGAACTTCGTGGTGCACACCGCGACGCCGGTCCCGTTCGGCGTGCAGGTGATCTCGGGGACGGAACCGGGGGTGTTCTCGGTCGTCCCGACGTCGGACTTGGCGGGCCCGGACGGGCAGCCGCACTTGGGGAAGCCGTCGGCGCGGGCCTGCCCGCAGGCCTTCACCGAGGCCGCGGAGTCCACCCGCACGCCGGTGACGAGCGCGTTGCCGCAGCAGTCGGTGGTGAGCCGCACCGAGGTGCAGTCGCTCGGATCTTTGCAGGTGCGGAAGGCCTCGAGCACCGCCCCGCCGCCGTCGAAGCAGGTGACCTTCTCGCAGACCTTGTTGCAGCCGGTGCCGAGCGGCGGGTGCACCGTGCACTCCCATTTGCCGGTCGCGCACTTGCACGTGTCGCCGATCTCGTTGCCGCAGACGTCGCCGACGTTGCAGGCGCCGGTCTCGGGGAAGGCCGTGCACGCGCGCGGGCACATCGGCAGGACCTTGCCGCCGCACGCGTCGCCGGAGTCGACCTTGCCGCCGTCGCCAGCGCCGCCGTCGACCGACGGGCACTCGGGGAACTCGGCGACGCACGCGCCCGCCTTGCGGATGCACTCCCGGCCCATCGACGTGCCGTCGGGGCACACCTTGGCGTCGGCGGGCATGGGCCCGCAGTCGGTGGGGCCGCATCGGGTCCCGTCGGCGATCGAGCCGATCGAGACGTTGCCCCCGCAGGCGCCGGCGAGGACGAGGACGAGGGCGGTGGAGGTGAAGGCGAGGGCGCGCATGGGAGGGCTCCTTCGATGGCTCAAGAAAGCGTGCTCGAAGAGGTGATGGAAGGACCGGCGCCCGCCGATCACGGATTCTGCTCGAGGAGCGATCGCAGGCGCCGCGCCTCCGGCGCCGCCGGGTCGCGCGCGAGGAGCGCTTCGGCCATGGCCCGCGCGCGCGCCCGCTCGCCCCGGTGGAATAGAGCCTGAATTTCGAGCACTTGCCGCCCGGCCGCGAGGGAGCTCCGGGGGTACTTCGCGGCGTGCTCGGCCGCGATCGCGAGCGCGCGCGCGTCGTCGCCGGAGGCGAGCGCGCGCTGAGCCGCGTCGAGGAGCGCGATCTCCTCGCGGAGGCTGTCGCCCGGCGCCGCGCTCGACGCGACGCGCGCCGGCGCGGCCGTCGCTGCGCTCGCGGTCGCGGCGCGCGGAGGCTCGACGCTCGCGGTCGCGGCCGCCAGCTCCGTCGGCTCCGGCGCGCGCGGAGGGTCG
>JAEUKG010000284.1 GCA_016794325.1 Myxococcales bacterium
TCGCCGCCGTACGTGGGCCCCGACCGGGACGCCGACTCGGTGCTCGACGCGGTCGACGCGTGCCCCGACGAGCCCGGCGTCGCGACCGACGACCCCGAGACGAACGGCTGCCCCCCGCCGGCGCGAGTCCCGCTGGAGGACACCGACGGTGACGGCATCTTCGACGACGTGGACGCGTGCCCGGGCCTCCGCGGGGTGCGGACGACCGATCCGCGGACGACCGGCTGCCCCCCACCGAAGGCGCCCGAGCCTCCGCCCGCGGTCGCCGTCGTCACCACGACCGAGATCGCGATCGCGGAGGCCGTACTCTTCGTCACGGACAGCGCCGAGCTCGTGGGCGAGAGCGGGCGGGTGCTGGAGGCGGTGGCGGACGCGCTCGCCAAGCACCCGGAGATCGCGAGGGTCCGCGTCGAGGGCCACACCGACAGCATCGGCGACGCCGTGCACAACGCCTCGCTGAGCGCGCGGCGCGCCGCGTCTGTGGTCGCGTGGCTCGTCGAGCGCGGCGTCGCCCCGAGCCGGCTCGAGAGCGCGGGCTACGGCAGCAGCCGCCCGATCGCCGACAACGCCACCGAAGAGGGGCGGGCGAAGAACCGGCGCGTCGTCTTCACCATCGTCGAGCGCGCGCCCTGAGCGCGGTCGGCGAGCCCCTCAGGGGACGAGCTTGTATCCGAACCCGTATACGGTGAGGATGTGGGCCGGTTTGTCGGACGACTTCTCGATCTTGCGGCGGAGCTTGACGATGAAGTTGTCGACGGTCCGGTTCGTCGGTGACGCGTCGAGCCCCCAGATTCGCTGGAGGATCTCGTCGCGGCTCACCGCCTGGCCGGTGCGCTCGACGAGGAGCTTGAGCAGCTCCACCTCGTAGAACGAGAGCTGCTCCGTCACCCCCGCGCGCGTGAGCGTGTGGGCCGCGACGTTGAGGGTCGCCTCGCCGATCTGCATCGTCTCCGGCGCCGCGGGCGCGCGGGTCGCCCGCCGGAAGATCGCGCGGATGCGGGCGATGAGCTCGTTCACGCTGAACGGCTTCGTGACGTAGTCGTCCGCGCCGGCGTCGAGGCCGCGGATCTTGTCGCTCTCCTGCGAGCGCGCCGTCAGCATGATGATCGGCACGATGGCGCTCGTGCGCCGGATCTCCTCGCACACCGCGTAGCCGTTCATGTCCGGAAGCATCAGGTCGAGGATGATGGCGTCGGGCTCGCTCGACCGCGCGAGGGCGACGCCCTCCTTGCCGGTGGACGCGGACAAAACGCCGAAGCCCTCGAACTCGAGGGCATCGCGGAGCCCCATCACGATGTGGGGCTCGTCTTCGACGATGAGGATCGTGCGCTTCATGGCGACGGCGGGGTCCGTGGGCAGAGGTCGCTCCCCCGGGAGGTGGGGGAACGACCTACCGTCGCCGGAGCGCCCGCGGGTGTCCCCCCGCGCAGCGAGGCCTTCCGGCTACTTGCCGCCTCCGGCCGCGGTGCCCGCGCCGAACTGCTGGATGCACTGGAGGCTCACGTTCGCGCCGACCTGGGGGTTGCCCGCCGGCGAGAACACGATCGCCTGCGGGCACGAGCCCGCCGGCTGCGACGCGTCGGTGTTGACGACGTAGCACCAGCCCGCCGCCGAGTCCTTGGCGCAGGTGTCGCCCGCCTTCTTGACGAGCTGCACGACCTCGCACACCGGGAACTTCGAGAGATCCTTGGCGCCGGTCTTGGGGTCGCCGAGCTCCTTCTGCTGCTCCTCACGGAACTTCTGGAGCACCTGGGGATCGGGCTGCTTGAGGCCCTGCGCGGGCTTGTCGCACTCGCCCTGACCGCCGGGGTTCGCGAGCACCTCGAGGATGAGGCAGGGCACGCGACCTTCGGTGTCGGGGGTGAGCGCCTGCGGGAGGCACTGGTTGGCGAGCGCGTTCTTCAGGCGGTCGATGATCGACGCGACCGCGGGGCGGTACCCGAAGAACGGGTTGGACGAGCCGTCGGCGTTCTTGTCGGGGAACAGCTTGCCCTTCGAGTCGACGAGCGGGCAGAGCGAGGCGACGATGCCCTGCTCGCCGAGGCCCTTGGCGACCGTGTACTGGCGGATCGTCGGATAGGCCTTCGCGCGGACCTGCTCCTTGCCGCCCTTGTTGGTGGAGCAGAGCGGGGGCGAGAGGATGCCGTCGCAGTCGCAGCTCGCGGCGCTCGCCGAGCAGTCGCGCGGAGCTGCGAGGGGAGCCTCGAGCGGGAAGGTGCAGGAGTACTGGAGGTCACCCTTCTTGGTGTCCCACTCGCGGCCGTGGATCTGGTCGTTGCCGTTCTTGCCGATCGCGTCCGGCGGCGGGAGCGACGCGCGCGGCTCGATCGACTGGTCCATGTGCGGGTCGATGCCCGAGTAGTCGTACGCCAGCGGATCGTTGCCGACGAGCTCGCGGAAGTTGACCTTCGCCTTCGGCTTCGGCTGGTCGCCGTACGCGCCGTCGAAGAGGAGCGAGTTCGGCGCGCCGCCGAGCATCGCGAAGTACACGAGGTCGGGCGTGCGCGGGCCCGGCGTCAGGTTGCAGAGGCCCGCGGCGAGGCGCTGCTCGTCGGTGAGGGTCTTGCCGTCGGCCGTCTTCGCGTTGACCTTCTGGATCGCCTCGGCGGCGCTGCCCGGCAGGTCCTTGGCGAAGAGCGGGTTCGTGCAGCTCGTGGTGCCGACGTAGGCGCCGCTGCCGTTCGTCGCGTGCTCGCTGTTGCGATCGGGGATCTTCCGCGACTTCAGGCCGTTGATGTAGCGCGTGAGCGGATACTGCGGGTCGAGGCCGTAGCGGCGCTTCATGCGCTGGAAGCGGACGTTCAGGCTGTCGTCGTCGGCCGCGTAGTAGCCGCCGTTGTCCTGGCAGGCCGGGTCGCTCTTCTTGAAGGCGCACGAGGTGCAGTCCGCACTCGTCGGGTTCGTCGCGCACGCCTGCGTGCCGCGGGGCGCGGTGGTGCCGGCGTTGCCGCCCGGGCGGGCCTGCGGCGAGTTCGGGAAGTTCGGATCCATGAAGACCCAACCCTGACCGGACACCGACAGCGGGTCGGACGACGAGTCGTCCTCGTCGGTCACCATGATGATCGCGACGAGCGAGTCGGGGCGGAGGAAGTCCTTGCGCTGGGCGAGGATGGTCTCGTCGAGGCCGGCGTAGTTCGCGACCTTGAAGTCACCCTTCTGGGTGATGTTGATCGTGTCCCACGGGTCGGGCTGGACCAGGAAGTGGTACATCGACTCGAGCTGGGCCTCGAGGCCGCAGCCGATCTGGTCGACGCCGACGACGAGGTCCTGGATCGCGTTGATGAACGTCGTCTCGTCCTTGATGCCCTTGGCGGGCGCGGGCTTGCCGTCGTTGGCGGGGACGTTCGGGAACCAGGCGAGGTAGTTGCCCGCCTCGACC
>JAEUKG010000255.1 GCA_016794325.1 Myxococcales bacterium
GCTCCTCGAGGAGCCGCGCCTCGCGGCGGAAGCGGTCGCCGTGCTCGTCGCCCTCGTCGCCGTGGAGGACCTTCACCGCCACCACGCGGTCGGTGCGCCGGTCGCGCGCGCGGTAGATGGACGAGATGCCTCCGGCGGCGACGCGACGTTCGATCTCGAAGCGATCGGCGAGGAGGGTGCCGGATTCCATGGGCGGCGCGGCGGGCGCGCCCCCCGAGTCTACCAGGAACCGCGCTCAGCCGGGCTTGTACGAGAGGTACCAGTCCTTGCTCTCGAGGCCCTCCCGCACGCGCTTGTCGGCGTCTTGCACCGTCAGCGGGGCGGGGACGATGCACTTGTCGCCCTTCTTCCAGTTGGCCGGCGTCGCGAGGCCCTTCTCGGCGTTGAGCTGGAGGGCGTCGACGACGCGAAGGATCTCGTCGATGTTGCGGCCGGTCGTGAGCGGGTAATAGACCATCGCCCGCACGTTCTGGTTCGGGTCGATCACGAAGACGCAGCGCACGGTGGCGGTGGTGCTCGCGCCGGGGTGGATCATCCCGTAGGCGTGGGCGACCTTCATGTCGAGGTCGGCGATGACGGGGAAGCCGACCTTCACGTCGAGGAGGACCTCGATGCTGCGGACCCAGGCGATGTGCGCGTAGATGCTGTCGACGCTGACGCCGATGAGCTGCACGTTCCGCTGGTCGAACTCCGCCTGCATCCGCGCGAACGCCGCGAACTCGGTGGAGCACACCGGGGTGAAGTCGGCCGGGTGCGAGAAGAGCACGACCCACTTGCCCCGGTAGTCCGAGAGCTTGATGTTGCCGTGCGTCGACGTCGCGGCGAACGGGGGCGCGGGCTCGTTGATGCGGGGCAGAGAGGGGCTCGAGTCGCTCATGGCGCCGCAGGATCTCGCGGGCCGCGCCGCCCGTCAATCGTGCTCGTCCGCGTCGGGGTCTCGGTGTGGCGACGGCTCGGACCGGGCGTCGGACGCGGCGAGCGCGCCGTCGCGGAGCACGACCACGCGGCCCCCGAGGGCGCGGGCGAAGGCGGGCTCGTGGGTCACGAGGACCATGGTGGTGCCCGCCTCCGCGAGCGCGGCGAGGACGTCCATCACCTCGCCCTTGCGCTCCGGATCGAGCGCGCTCGTGGGCTCGTCGAGGAGGAGCGCGCGCGGCTCCATCGCGAGCGCGCGCGCGATCGCGACGCGCTGCTGCTCGCCGCCCGACAGCTCGCGCGGCAGGGCGTGAGCGCGGCTCGAGAGGCCGACCTTCTCGAGGAGGTCCCGCGCGCGATCCCGCGCCGCGGCGCGGGACAGCTTGGCGACGACCTCGGGGGCGAGGGCGACGTTCTCCTCCGCCGTCAGGTGGGCGAAGAGGTGGAACTGCTGGAAGACCATGCCGCACGCCCTGCGGATGGCGGCGACCGCGCGCGGGTCGTCGGGGTGCCCGCCCCCGCGGTAGACGGCGTCGCCGACCGCGATCGAGCCCTCGTCGAACCGCTCGAGCCCGTTGATGCAGCGGAGCAGGGTCGACTTGCCGCTCCCCGACGGCCCGAGGAGGCTCGTCACCCCGCCCTCGTCGATCTCGAGATCGACCCCGCGCAGGATCACGCGCCCGTCGAACGTCTTCTTCACGCCGCGGAGGGTGATCACGGCGCCGCCGCCTTGGGCCGCTGGCCCTCGAGCTTCGCCTCGAGGCGCCGCGCGACGCGGCCGAGGGGGTAGCTCATCGCGAAATAGAGCGCGGCGCACAGAAGGCCCGGCCCGAGCCACCCCCGCACGTCCACCGCGGTGATCGTCATCTGCTTGGTGAGCTCGACCACGGTGATCACCGAGACGAGCGAGCTGTCTTTGAGGAGCGCGATGAAGTCGTTGGTGACGTTGGGCAGCGAGTGGCGGAACGCCTGCGGGAGCACCACCCGCCGGAGCGTCTGGGGGAGGCTGAGCCCGAGCGACAGGGCCGCCTCGGTCTGGCCCTTGGGCACGGCCTGGATGCCGGCGCGGTAGGTCTCGGCCTCGTACGCCGCGTAGTTCATCCCGAGCCCGACGCAGGCGACGAACAGCGGCTCGAGCGCGGCGAGCGCCCCGAGCCCTCGGGCCTCGAGGTGCTGCCGCAGGTGCAGGTACGGCAGGAGGCCGTAGTAGAGGACGTAGAGCTGCAGGAGCACCGGCGTCCCCCGGTAGATCTCCACGTACGCCCCGGCGAGGCGGGCGAGGGGCCTCGGCCCGTGCAGGCGCGCGAGCGCGAGGAGCATCCCCATAGGGATAGCGAGGCCCATCGCCAGCGTCGAGACGACGAGCGTGACCCCGGCGCCCTTCACGAAGAGCCAGACGTGGCCGCGGCCGAGCGGGGGCGGGGGCGGGGGCTTGCCCAGCATCTGGTCCTGGTCGGCGTCGCTCCAGGCGACGAGGCGCGCCTGGCGCTCGTTCCAGAGGCTCGACCGGGTGAGGATCTGCTCGAGCTCGCCGCTCTTCGAGATCCGGCCGAGGGCGGCGTCGATCGCCGCGGCGAGATCGGCGTCGTCGGGGTGCACGCCGACCGCGTAGTACCCGTCGCGCACGTCGCCGACGACCCGGAGCTCCGGCTTCGGCACGCCGTAACGGGCGGCGATGATGTCGTCGAGGAGGACGGCGTCGGTGCGCCCGGTCACGAGGTCCTGGTACGGCTCCTCCGTGCCCTCGTACATCACGACGTCGGCGTGGCCGCGGAGGAGCTCGAACGCCAGGCTCCCCGCGAGCGTCCCCGTCTTCCGGCCCCGCAAGCTCGCGAAGTCGACGATGCTCGGGTCGCCCTTGCGCGCCATCAGGCGCTCGGCGAAGACGTAGTAGGGGCGGGAGTAGACCACCTTGCCGATGCGCGACGGCGTGACCTCGAAGCCGTTCAGGATCACGTCGAACGTGCGCCGCTCGAGCGACGGCACGAGGTGGCTCCAGTCGTTCTGCACGAACTCGGCGCGCACCCCGAGCTCGCGGGCGACCGCCGCTGCGATCTCCACCTCGAAGCCGACGAGGCGGTTCGGGTCTTTGGGGTCGGCGTACACGTAGGGCTCGCCGCCCTGGACGTCGCCACCCCAGCGGAGGACGCCCGCCTTCTTCACCCGCGCGAGGCCGCCGCCCTTCGCCGCGGGGGCGGAGCAGCCGGCGAAGAGCAGAGCCGACGCGAGCGCGACGACCCACGGCAGCAGCGCGGCCAGACCGAGCCGCCGGAGGAGGGCGCTCACGACGCGGTGGATCTCCCCGAGCACGCCCGGGACTCTACCTGGCGCGCCGGAGGTGGAGCTACAGCACGCGCCGAAAAACGAATCGCGGTTGGACAATCGGCCGCTTCGCGCTACACCCGGGTGGTCGTTGGACCCACACGAGGCTCCTGCCGGCGCTCAACGCTCGTGAAGTACCTGATAACATACGGAAAACCTGGCCCGGGAGGGGCGCCTCGGCGCCTGCCGGACGGGGTGTCCATCGACACGGTCTCCGGATCGTGCCGCGCCGCCGGCGTGGAGTTCCTCGAGGGCGTGAGCCGCGGCTGGGCGAAGCGCGAGCTCGCGACGTGGCTGTCGGAGCCCTACGCGGTCGCCGCCTCGCGCCTCGGCCGCGTCGACCCGCCCACCGAGTCCGTCGTCACCGACGGGGTGGATCTCCGGCCGAGCCGGCTCGCGGCGATCATGGAGTCGGCGAGGCTCCACACGTTGACGATGCTCGAGGAGCTCGCCCTCCCGCACGCCGAGAGCGACTACGTCGACGAGGCCATCACCCACGGCTACGTCTGCCCGGCCGAGGACGAGCTGGGCACGGCGGTGTGGGTGCCGATCGACCGCCCGCGCATGCGCCTGCGCGATCGGGTGCGGTCCCTGTTCGTGGCGGACTACCTCAACACGCCGTACGAATACGAGAGCTCGTTCTTCGTCTGTCACCGATGCGAGGCGGCCCGCTTCGACGAGGACGCGAAGTGGATGGGCTTCTGCCGCAAGCACCTCCGCCCGAGCCACACCGTCGCCCGCGTCCTCGGGGACGAGGCGCCGGCGAGCGCCGCCGTCGGCGAGGACGACTCGCAGAAGAACGTGTCGTAACGACACGCCTGGGGTCTTTCGACGCGACGTCGATCGCTGCGTAGCGGCGGTCGCAGCGCGAACTTCCGAGGGAAAACGAGCGCGCAAGCGCG
>JAEUKG010000410.1 GCA_016794325.1 Myxococcales bacterium
CTTTCCATTCGATAGCGCTCGGCAATCCATCGGTGGAGCTCGGGGGCGTGGGCGGCGAGATCCGCCGCCGCGTCGGCGTGGGACATGAGCGGAGAGTCGTCCACCAGCACGAGCGCCGCCGGGGGCTCGCGCGCGAGCCGCGCGAGCGCGTCGTTTGCGTGCATGTTGCACATTTCGCGGATGCGCTCGGCCTCGACGGCGGTGGGGTGCATGCCCGCGGGGTCGGCGGAGCCGGCGAGGGCGGCGTCGCAGTCGAGATCGTACGCGTAGACGTAGGGCGTCGCGCTCCGCCGCTCGGCGAGGAAGAGCACGTACGGGTCCATGCCGTAGTGGAAGACGCGGTCGCCGGGCTTCGTGGTCGCGCGGAGGTGCGCCGCCGCGGCGCGGAGCTCGTCGGGGAAGTAGTCGAACGTCGAGAACCGCGCGGTGTGGGCCGGCGTCCCGCGCGCGAGGTCGCCGAGGCCCGCGTGGGGCGAGTCGCGCAGCGCAATCGCCGCCCACAGCCCGAGCGCGCCCGCGAGCGCGGTGGGTACGAGGCGCGCGGCCCCGGCGCGGTCGGTGAGCCGCCCCACCGCGGTCGCGAGGAGCGCGAGCCAGGCGAGGGCGAGCGTCGCCGTCATCGGGTGGAAGTGGTACGGGAAGCCCTTGCGCTGGAGGACGACGGAGGCGAACGCCGCGAGGGGCGCGAGCCCGAGCGCCGCGAGCGCGCGCGGCGCGTACCCGCGCGCCGCCGCCGCCGCGCACGCGAGCGCCGTCGCCGCCGCGAGGCCGAGCGTGACCGGGCGCAGGCCCACGATGTCGCTCGTCGTCCGCGGCCAGATGAAGCGGTACATCGCGGGCACGTCGGTCGACGCGATGCGGGCGTAGGCGCCGAGATCCGCCCACCGGCTCGCGAGCGCGCAGCCGAGCCCGAGCCCGAGCGCGGCGCCGAGGACGAGCCGCCCGACGTCGCGCCCGCGATCGCGCAGCGTCCCCTCGCCGATCGCGAGCGCCGCAGCCTGGAGCGCGAAGAAGAGGACGTAGGTCGGCTTGCCGAGCCACGTCGCCGCCGACAGCGCGCCCGCGGCGACGAGCGCGCCGCTCGTGAGCCGCGAGCGGCCCGCGCGCGCGGCGGCGAACGAGAGCGCGAGCGACGGCAGGAGGAACCAGTCCATGAAGGTCTCGCGCTGCGCGAGGTCCCAGAAGATGAAGCCGAGGTACTGGGCCGACAGCACGACCCACCCCGCGAGCGCGCCGAACGCGGCGAACACCGCGACGCGCGCTCGGGTGGGGCGCGGGCACGACGCGGCGCCGAGGATCGCGCCCGTCGCGGCGAAGACGGCGCTCGTGACGATCGCGTCGAGGAGGCGGAAGCGCCCCTCGTCGGCGCCCCCGAGCGCGAGGAGGGCGAGGTGCACGAGCGGCGTGAGCGGCCCGTTGACGTCGCGCACGTCGCGGTAGCCGACGTCGCCGCGCGCCCACGCCCACGCGACGTACTGGAAGATCCCCTGGTCGCGACCGAGGCCGCTCGCGATCGCCCCGCGCGTCGCCGACACCGCGAACGCGAGCCCGGGCACGCCCGCCGCGAGCCAAGGCGCGGCCTCGACGACGGTCGCGAGCAGCGGGCGCGCGACGCCGCGAGCGGGCGCGGGGCCGTCTCGTTCGGGTGCCGTGCGCGAGCGAGGTGACGCCACGGCGCGAACGGTAGCGAAACCCGGCGCTCGCACGTAGCAAGAACGGGGCTAGGACCGGAGGGCGGGCGATTCCCGATTGCGCTCCGCGGGTTACGGCCGCCCCCGCCTCCGTGGTGCGCGACTTGCTTGGGGGAGGCCTGTACGGCGGAGCTGCGAAGGACTCGACGATCTCGCCGAAAAGGGTCCACAATTGGGCGGAACGAATCCCCAAGCACTCGCCCGGCGAACGCGCCGGGGAACGAGCGCGACGTTTCGAGGCGCCGCGCCGGGCGAGAGCTCCGGCCGGCGACGTGTCCATGAGCGTTTGGCTGATCGAGACCGAGTCGTCCTGGCCCAGCTCGCCGCACCGCGGCGCATTCGTGGAGAGCGCGCGATGAACGAAGCCGTTCGCAGGTTGCACGTCCCTCCCCCATCGATCGCCGATCGGCCTCGGGCCTTCGCCGACGCGCTCGCGCTCGCCAAGGGCAAGCACCTCCTCATTCCCCTCCGCGGCCACCCGGATCCCGACGGCATCGCGTGCGCGCTCGCCCAGGCGCACATCGCGCACCGGCTCGGGGTCGGCAAGATCACCATCAGCTACAGCCACGAGCTCTCGCACC
>JAEUKG010000420.1 GCA_016794325.1 Myxococcales bacterium
AGCGGGCGGCCCTCGGACTCGAGGGTCACGTCCACCGTCCGGCTCCCGCCCTCGGCGAGATCGAGACGCACGTCGTAGGGCTTGCGGCGCGGCGCGGTCACGCGGAGCGCGTGGGTCCCGGCGTCGACCTCGGCTTGCCAGCGCGTCGTGCCCATGATCATCCCGTCGAAGGTGATCGTGTCTCCCTCGCCGGCGTGGACCGAGATCCGCGCGCGGCGGTCGAGCGGCTTGAGCGACGCGACGAGGGTGGACTCCACCCCGCCCGCGACCTCGAACGACGAGACCCACGCCTGCATGCCCGGCTTCTGGACGGAGATCTTGTGCGGCCCGAGGTCGAGCGGCACCGGCTCGGCGAGCGGGGCCGTGCCGATCGGCTCGCCGTCGACGCTGATCTCGGCCCCCGCCGGCGCCTCGACGCGCGCGGTGCCGATGAAGGCCTTGGTGGCGTCGCGCAGCTCCCGCGCGGCCTTCTCCTGCTCGGGCGCGAGCATCGCCTTGCCCTCGTCGAGGTAGCGCTGGGTGAGGCGGTACACCCGCACGTAGTGGCGCAATCCCTTCTCGCACACCGCGACGTTCCACAAGAGGCGCGGGTCCTTGGCGCGATCGTAGGCTTGCCGGAACTTGGACGCGGCGCCGGCGAAGTCCCCGTCCTCGAAGAGGATTCGCCCGGAGTCGTAGTCGGCCTTGGCCTCCCCGGTGAGCGACTCCCCGAGCGGCGCGGGGCGCGCACCGTCGGCGAGCGCCGCGGTGGGGGTCGTGAGGGCCAAGACGGCGAGGGCGATGGCCAAGGAGCGATGCGTGCGCGTCAAGCGAGCCTCCGAAGGTGTCTCGTCACTGCAACGACAAGTTCTTGATGGGGTTCTTCGGCGTGGACGCCGTGGGCGGCGGCGACGCCGTGGGCGGCGAGGCCGTGACCTGCGACGTCGTGGCGGCGGCGGTCGCCGGCGGCGAGCCGCTCACGACCACCGGCGACGAAGGGCCGGGGGGCGCCGCCGAGCGCGGCGGCGCGGCCGAGGCGGTCGGCGACGCGCTCGGCGCCGACGGGGCAGACGGGGCAGACGGGACGGGAGCCTCCGCGCTGGCCACGGCGGAGGCCGACGGCGCCGCGGACGCCACGGTCGGCGCCGACGGCAGCGGGGAGATGACGGCGGACGGGGAGCCGCCGCCGAACGCAGCGTAGAGCGCGATCCCGCACGCCACGAGGAGGCCGCCGCCGAGCGCGGCCGGGGCGTACGCCGCCCGAGGGCCGCCGGCCGAGGTCCGCGCGGTGACGACCGTGTGCACCTGCGCGTCGAGGGCGCTCGGGGCCTTCGGCGCCTCGCGCGGCGGGCGCGTCTCGGGCGCGGGCGGCGGCGCGGTGGACTTCGGCGGGAGGAGCGGGAGCGTGTCGTGCGCCCGCGGACGCGACGCCTCGGTCGGCGCTGGCGGGAGGTCCGACGTGGCGGCGAGGGGGCTCGTCGCGTTCACCGGCGGCGACGCGTACGGCGCCAGGGCGGCCGCCAGACTATCCATGTCAGGATATCTGTCTTCGGGCCGCTTGCGCAGGCAGCGGGCGATCACCTCCTCGAGCCCCGCTGGGATCTCGCCGGCGCCCGCCGACGACGCCACGCCCGGCGGCTCCACGGTGAGGATGTTCGCGCTGAGCTCCGCGAGGGTCGCGCCCCCGAACGGCGCGACGCCGGTGACGAGCTCGTAGAGGGTCACCCCGAGGGACCACACGTCCGCGCGCGCGTCCACGTCGCGGGAGGCGCGGAGCTGCTCGGGCGACATGTAGAGCGGCGAGCCCATCACCTCCCGCGTGCGCGTGAGATCCGGCGCCGCCTCCGGCGTCTCGGCCTTGGAGACGCCGAAGTCGAGCACCTTGACCATCGGCGGGCGCTTGCCGCGCTTGGCGAGGAAGAGGTTCGCGGGCTTGAGGTCGCGGTGCACGAGCCCGCGCCGGTGAGCCTCGGCGATCGCGTCGCACGCCTCGAGGACGTAGCCGACGGCCTCGGCGTAGGGTAGCCGCCCGCGCGCGCGGCACTCGGCGGCGAGATCGGTCCCGTCGAGGAGCTCCATGACCATGAAGGGCGTGCCGTCCTCGAGCCGCCCGACGTCGAAGACGCGCGCGACGTGATCGCTCTCGAGGCCCACCATCACCTTCGCCTCGCGCTCGAACCTCGCCACCGTCGTGCTCACGGCCATGGCCTGCGGCAGGAGCGCCTTGATCGCCACCCGCTGCCCGAGCTCGACGTGGACGGCGGCCACGACCACGCCCATGCCGCCGCGACCGACCACGCGCTCGACGCGATACTTCCCCGCGACGAGCGCGCCTGGCTCGACCCCAACCACGCCGGAGAGAGTACCGCACTCCACGTCGCCCGAAGCCCTCGAGTGCCGCTTCTTGGACGGAGATCTCCCCAACTCCGGCCACGCGCGCACTCGGTGCGCACGCACGGCGCGGGCGCTCGAGACCGAGCGCGGTGTGTGCCAGACTGGTCGCGTGAGCCTCCGCGATGGCACAGGTCGCGCGGATCATGTGCAGTCTTTTCAATCACTTGCAGCTCGCACGGAGTTTGCTGAGCGGCGGCCCATGAACGCGAACCGACTCTCCTGGATCATGCGAATGGTGCTCGCGACGGCCGCGGGCGCCGCAGGCGCTGCGGCGTGCGGCGGCGCGGTGAGCGACGGCGCCGGCGGCGGCGCGACGACGGGGCGCGATGCCGATCCGGATACGGGGCTGCCGAAGAGCGACGCCGGCGGCGACGCGGCGAGAGGCGACGTGTTCGTGCCCTTCGACGCGCCCGTGGCGGACGTCTTCCAGGGATGCAAGACGGGGACGATCCCGTTCGACGCCACCTACTGCTGCGAGGACGCCGGCAGCCCCGGGTGCTTCAGCGGCGGCGGCGGCGACGGCGCGTGCGCGCTCGACTGCGCCCGGATCTGCGAGGGCGTGGTGCCCGGCTCGGCGCAGGTCGCGGAGTACTGCTCGGTCGATCCGACGGGGACGACGATCAACTACGCGTGTGGCGCGTGCGGTGTCGGCCGCGTGCCCTCCGCGCTCGCGCCGTGCGATCGTGGCGGATCGGTGGCGGAGCGCCTCGCGATGCAGGCCTACTACGAAGCGGCGAGCGCGCTCGCGTTCGCCGACCTCGCCGCCGCGTTGGGCCGCGCCGGAGCGCCCGCCGATCTGATCGCCGCCGCCGAAAAGGCCCGGGTCGACGAGATCGCCCACGCGCGCGCCTTCGCTCGGCTCGCGCGCGACCGCGGGGCGATCGCCCGCGACGTCGAGCTCACGGAGAGCCCTCGCGACCTGCTCGCGATGGCGCTCGAGAACGCGGGCGAGGGCTGCGTCCGCGAGACCTACGGCGCGCTCGTGGCCCTCCACCAAGCCGCGCACGCCGCGGACCCCGACGTGCGCGCCGCGTTCGCGCGGACCGCCGCCGACGAGATCGAGCACGCGGCGCTGTCGTGGCGCCTCGCGGCGTGGTTCGACGGGCAGCTCGACGCGGAGGGGCGCGCCCGGGTGCGCGCGGCTCACGCGAGCGCGAGGGCCGCGCTTCGCCCGGTCGCCGAGCGCGACGCCGTCGACGTCGCGCTCGGGATGCCGAGCCCGGAGCTCGGCGCCCGGCTCTTCGACGATCTCTTCGCGGCGATGGGCGACTCGGCGCTCGCGGCGTGACGCGCGAGCGCCGGAGCGAGCCCTGGATGCCTCGTCAGCGGACCTTGGTCGGCGTGACGGTGAGCTGGTAGCGCCGCTTGTCCTCTTCGACGTTCATCACCGGCGTGGCCTTGCCCATCGCCGGGTAGCCGTTGCCCTTGAAGACGATCTTGCGGATCGTGCCGCCGGCCTCCTGCGCGCTCAGCTCGACGGAGAGCTCGAGGACGACGTCTTCGTCGACGCGGTGGAACTGCGCGTGGATGCGCGTCCCGACGTCCTGACGCACCGACGCGTTCCCGGGGCCGCCGGTCGCGACCGCGACGTTCTTGCCGACGAGGAGCTCGCCCCGCTCGCCCTCTTGCAAGGTGAGCGCGAAGCTCGTCGTCGCCGGGGCGGCCGCGCCTTCGGTCGCGGAGAGCGCGAAGTCGAAGCGCACGACCGGCCCCTCGGGCTTGTGACGCGGAGGCCCTGCGAAGCCCGGCCCTGGCGGGCCCGCGTGCGGCGGGCCCGCGTGCGGCGGACCCGCGTGCGGCGGACCCGCGTGCGGCGGACCCGCGTGCGGCCCACCGCCCGGGGGCGGCCCCCAGTGCGGTGCACCTCCCGGCGGACCGCCGGGGTGAGGCCCCGGGCCCGCGTGTGGACCGCCGGGCGGAGGAGCGTGATGGCCCCACGCGCCGTGAGGGCCCGGGCCTGGCGCCGACGGAGCGGGCGCCGAAGCCGACGCGACGGACGGCGGCGGCGGGACGGCCTTCGGCGTCGCCGGCGGCGGCGCCTCGGCGGGCGGCGCGCACGCGACGAGGGCGAGCGAGGCGAGTGCGACGAGGGGCGCGGTGGTGCGGAGCGTCATGCCCGCGATTGTCGCCTCGCCCGCGATGCGCCACAAGCCGCGCGTTCCGCGCGCAACGTTTGCGCCGCGCGCGTCGTCGCCTGCGCGACGGGCCCGCGTGTTGATACGCTCGTCGCGTGACGACGACCGCACGCCCGCCGCGCGTCGACGAGCTCCCTCTCGTCGGCAGCTCGCTCGCCCTCCTCCGCGATCCGCTCGGCTTCCTCGATCGGATCTCGGCGGAGCACGGCGACGCCGTCGAGTTCAACATCCCCGGGCAGCGCATCTACCTCTTCAACCACCCCGACGCGATCGAGCAGATGCTCGTCACCGAGCGCGACCACTTCATCAAGGACAAGCTCACCCGCGAGCTGTCGATCATGCTCGGGCAGGGGCTCCTCGTGAGCGAGGGAGCCCACTGGCGCCGGCAGCGGCGCCTGATGCAGCCGGCATTCCACCGCGAGCGCGTCGCCGCCTACGGCGAGGTCATGGTGGACGTCGCCGAGCGCGCGGCCGAGAGCTTCGCCGACGGCGAGACCCGTGACGTCCACCGGGACATGATGCGCGTGACGCTCGACATCGTCGCCAAGACCCTCTTCGGCACCGACGTGGGCGACGTGGCCGAGCGCATCGGCGCCGCGCTCGAGCTCCTCATGGACCACTTCTCGGGCATCGGCGTGATGATCCCGATCGGGCTCCCCACGCCCGGCAACGCGCGCGCTCGCCGCGCGATCGCCGACCTCGACGGGATCGTCCGCGGCATCATCCGCGAGCGCCGCTCCGGCAGCGGCGGCGGTGACCTCCTGTCGATGCTCGTCGCCGCGGCCGACGAGGACGGCGCGATGAGCGACACCGAGCTCCGCGACGAGGCGATGACGCTCCTCCTCGCCGGCCACGAGACCACCGCGCTCAGCCTCGGCTTCGCGCTCGATCTCCTCGCCCGCCACCCCGAGGCCGCCGCGCGCCTCGACGCCGAGATCGCCGGCGTGCTCGAGGGCCGCCGCGCGACGGCCGCGGATCTTCCGCGCCTGCGCTACGCCGAGGGCGTCGTCCGCGAGTCGATGCGGCTCTTCCCGCCGGCGTGGGCGATCGGCCGCGAGGCGACGTCGGCGTGTACGATCGGCGGCTTCCCGGTGGAGGCGGGCACGCAGCTCTGGGCGGCCCAGTGGGTGGTGCACCGCGATCGGCGCTGGTTCGAGGACCCGCTCGCGTTTCGCCCCGAGCGCTGGGACGCCGACTTCGCGAAGTCCCTCCCCCGCCAAGCGTATTTCCCGTTCGGAGGCGGCCCGCGCGTCTGCATCGGCAACGCGTTCGCGATGATGGAGGCGGTGCTCGTCCTCGTCACGATCGCGCGCGCGTTCCGCTTCGAGAGGACGGGGGACGCCCCGCTCGAGCTCATGGCCTCGGTGACGCTGCGGCCGAAGCGCGGGATCCCGCTGCGCCTCGAGCGGCGACGACGCGACGCGGGCGCGTGAGCGTCAGCGCTTGGGTCGGCGGGGCTTCCCGTGCCCGCCGGCGAAGTGCGGGCGCGGGGGCCGCTCGGAGACGACGCCGAGCTCCGGCCCCGATCGGCGCTCCAGCGGGATCTGCGGCTTCGAGCTCGGGGCGGGCGGGATGATGCGCTCGTGGGGGCCGCCCTCGCGGTCCCGCGGCGGCGGCCCGCCCTCGATGAAGCGCTGGATGCGCACCCGCGGGTCGCGCGGGTCGGGCGCGCGCGTCGCCGACTCGAAGCCCGGGGCCGCGGACTCGGCGATGTTCACCACCGAATAGGTGCGAAATACACGGATCGCGCCGACGTCGACGCCGTCGATCTGGCCGCGGCGGCACATCATCGCGAGCAGGCGCCGGGTGTCGGCGCCGTGGAGCTCGCCCCACGTGACGCGGAACGGGACCCACGCGCCCTCGGCGCCGGGCGCGCGATCCTTCGCGGGCCTCGGCTCGCGCGGGCCCCGCGGCTCGCGCGGCGGCCTCTCGTCACCCCCGCGCGCGGCGGGGCCGGGGCGCGCGCCCTCGGGGCCCGGCGCGCGAGGCCGATCGCGATCCCACTCCCGATCGCGATCGCGCTCCCGCCGCGGGCGATCCTCGGGGATCGGCCGCGAGCGGACCACGGTGACGCGACGCGGCTCCGCCGGGGCGTCGATCTTCGACAGCGCCAGGAGCCGCGCGAGGACCTGGGTGAGCTTCGGCGCGGCCGCGAGCCTCTTGGCGAGCGTCCACGCCGCGTCGTCGGGGCGCGGCTCGATCTCCTCCTCGCCGGTCAGCTTCTCGAAGATGCGCTCGTCGCGACCGGCGAGGATCTCCTCGCGGGTCGGCACCGGCGCGAGCCGGAACTGGACGCGGGCCCGGCGGAGCAAGCCCGCCGCGCGCGCGAGGCCGGCGGGGGTGACGAGGAGCGAGCTCGCCCCCTTCTTGCCCGCGCGGCCGGTGCGGCCGCTGCGGTGGGTGTAGGAGTCGGCGTCGGTCGGCGCCTCGGCGTGGATCACGCGGGCGATGTCCTGCACGTCGATGCCGCGCGCGGCGACGTCGGTGGCGACGAGCGCGTGGAGGTCGCCGCGCTTGAAGTCGGCGAGGGCCGCGTTGCGCTCCCGCTGCTCCATCTCGCCCGAGAGCGAGCGGACGCGGAAGCCGGCGTCGGCGAGGGCGCTCGTCAGATCGGCGACGTCGGCGCGGGTGCGGGCGAAGATGAGCGTCTGGCCGCTCGGGCTCGCGAGGAGCAGGTTGATGATCGCCGAGAGCTGCTCCCCCGACGCCACGAGGTGCACGAGGTGCTCGATGTCGGCGTTGGCGCTGCCGAGCGGCGTGCCCTCGACCCGAACGGGTGCATTCTGCACGCGATCGGCGAGGCGGAGCACCTCCCGCGGGAAGGTCGCCGACACGAGGTGGGTGCGCCGGCCCTCCGGCGCGAAGGAGAAGATCTTCTCGATGTCCTCCTGGAAGCCGAGATCGAGCATCCGGTCGGCCTCGTCGAGCACGATCGCGGCGATCTGCGAGGGCGCGATCGCCCCGCGATCGAGGTGATCGAGGAGGCGGCCCGGCGTCCCCACGATCACGCCCGGCCCCTGCGAGAACGCGCGGAGCTCGTCGCGGTAGCCGCCGCCGCCGGTCACGGACGCGACGCGGACGCGCAGGCCCTCGTAGAGCCAGCGGAGCTCCTCCTCGACCTGCTTGGCGAGCTCGCGGGTGGGCACCACCACGAGCGCGCGCGGGCGGGCGATGCCCTTCTCGGCCCGGGTGTCGCCGGCGACGAGGTCGCGCAGCGTGAGCCCGATCGCCACCGTCTTGCCCGAGCCGGTCTGCGAGCTGATGCGGAGGTCGACCCCCTGGTGCTCCGGCTCGAGCACGGCCGCCTGCACCGGCGTCAGCTCGGTGAACCCCTTCTTCGCGAGCGCTCCCCCGAGCTCGGGCCCCAGAAGCTCTTCGAAGGAAGAAGCGTCGATCATGCGCGCTCCCGTACCACGGCGAGCCGGCGCGGACGGTCACAATCGCCCAACACGTGAGGGAAACGGCACAAAAAGCGCGGACGCGCCGCACGCGGTGAGCGTGGGCGCGTCCTCGCGGTGAGGCTCGGTCACCGTCGCCGGCGACCGAGCGGCGTCGTCACTTCTTGGGCGCGGGGGCCGTGCCGCCCTTGGGGGCGGGCGCCGGCGCGGAGCCGCCCTTGGGCGCCGCGGGCGCGGGGGCCGGCTTCGTCGGGTCGGGCATGAGGCCGAGCTGCATCGCCATCTCGGCGCCGTTCATGTAGCTCCAGCCGTGGACCGCCTTGCCGTCCTTGACCTGGATGACGTCGATGCCGTGCATGTTCACCGGCTTCTTCGTGGCCTTGATGCCCATGAAGTCGCCCTTGTGGGTGCCCGTCATGACCTCTTCGACGATCACGTAGTCGCCGAACGCCCAGATGTTCTTGATCTCGGCCTTGGTGTCGGGGAACGCCTTGGTCATCATCTCGAAGAACTTCTTCGACTCCGCCTTGCCCTTGGAGGCGACCGGCTGGGTCATGTCGTCCCACTCGACGTTGTCGGCCATCGTGCCGACGAAGGCGTTCGCGTCCTTCTTCTCGAACGCGCCGAAGGCGACTTTGGCGGTCTCCATGTTCTTGTTCTCGGTGTCGTCGCCCTTCGACATGAAGATCTCGGGCTTCTGCGCGAGCGCCGGGACCGCGCGGGCCTTCATGCCCTTCGGGGCCTTACCGATCTGCGCCATCGGCGTCATCATGTCGGCGTAGGTGTGCTCCTCCTTGCGGAGGCCGTCCTCGCCGTACCAGGTGACCGAGATGCCCTGCCAGCCGACCGGCTTCTCCGTGGCCTTGACGCCCATGAAGTCGCCGGAGTGCGTGCCGACCATCTGCCACTCGGTGATGACGACGTCGCCCTTCATCCAGATGCGGCTCGCGCTGCCCTTCGAGTTCGACCAGGCGTCGAACATCTTCTGGTGCATCTGGGCGACGGCCTCGCGGCCGGTCATGTCGGGCATGCCGGCCATCTTGATGACCGCGTTCTCCGCGTAGACGCTCGCCATCTTCTTCGCGTCGCGGGCCATCATGCCCTGCACGAAGGTGTCGTTGTTCTTCTGGATCAGCTCGGCGAGGGTGGGCTTCGGCGGCGGCGGCGGCGGGGTCGCCTCGGTCGTCGCGGGCGGGGGCGCCACGGTCGCGGGAGGGGTCGCCGAGACGGCGGTGGTCTCGGGGGTCTTCGGCGGCGGGTTCTCGTCGCCGCAAGCCGGGACCAGGACCGCAAGAATCAGTGCAGCATACATCCTTCGCATGTCTAACTCCTCCGTGGTTGGGAGCACTCGAGCCCTGAAAATGCCTGGCGCGAGCGCCCCCACAGCGACACGGGCGTGTCAATCGTCCCAAATCGACGCCCCGTCAAGCGGTTTCGCCCCCCGCGGAGGGCGCCCGCGTGTGGTAAAACGTGGCCCGTGCGCCAGCGACCTCTCGGAAAAACTGGGCTTTTCGTGTCCGAGCTGTCCATCGGGACCTTCGGCCTCTCCGGCGACGGCTACGGGCCGGTGGCCGCGGAGGACGCGCGCAAGGTGCTCGAGCGCGCGCTCGACCTCGGCGTCACCCTCGTCGACACGTGCGACGCCTACGGCGCCGGACAGACCGAGGAGCTCGTGGGCGAGGTCACCCGCGGCAAGGAGGTCCTCGTCGTCACCCGCGGCGGGCTCGACCGCACCACCGACCCGCCGCGCAAGCGCTTCGACGAGGAGTTCCTGCTGGGCCGCATCGCCGCCTCGGCCAAGCGCCTGAAGAAGGACGCGCTCGACGTCTACCTCCTCCACAACCCGAGCGCCGACGCCCTCGCGGTCGGCGGCGCGCTCGAGGTGATGCGCAAGGCGAAGCAGAAGGGCCTCGTGAAGCACTGGGGCGTCTCCGCCGGCGACATCGACGTCGCCCGGCTCGCGCTCGACGGCGGCGCCCAGGTGGTCAGCCTCGCCTACAACCTCTTCCACGGCCTCGATCTCCACCGCCTCGCGGGCGACGTGATGGTCGCCCGGGCGGGCGTCCTCGCCCACTCGGTGCTCTCCTACGGCCTCTTCGGCGGCGACTGGCCGAAGGAGCGCGAGTTCCCGCAGGGCGACAGCCGCAACGAGCGCTGGTCGCGCCTCGAGCTCGAGAAGCGCATCGCCCAGCTCGACGCGGTGCAGTACCTCGTGCACGACGACGTCCGCACGCTGCGGGCGGCCGCCGTGCGCTTCGTCCTCGCCAACCACCTCGTGTCGTCCGCCGTCCTCGGGCCGCGCACCGTCGAGCAGCTCGACCAGCTCGTCCGCGAGACCGGCGCCGGGCCGCGCTACCTGCCCGACACCGACCTCGCGGAGCTCCCGCGGTCGCTCGAGCGCGTCGGGATCGCGTCGTGAAGGACCTCGCCTCCGCCGAGACGCTCGAGGCGATGCTCACCGTCGCGC
The DNA here is from genome assembly GCA_016794325.1 of Myxococcales bacterium. Classification (GTDB taxonomy): domain Bacteria; phylum Myxococcota_A; class Polyangia; order Polyangiales; family Polyangiaceae; genus SXNL01. The sequence continues at coordinate 10,374 of JAEUKG010000420.1, forward strand.
GCGCCGCGGCGGCGCTCGTCAAGCGCGTGTATGATGCACACGACTACGTCGTCGAGCTCAAGGGACCGAAGGACCCGGTCACCGTCGCCGACCGCGACGCCAACGCCCTCATCGTCGCCGAGCTCGCCCGGCTGTTCCCCGGCGTCCCCGTCGTCGCCGAGGAGAGCCCACCCGAGGCGTTCGCCGGCTTCGAGGCCGAGCCCCGCGCCTTCTTCGTCGATCCGCTCGACGGCACCGCCGAGTTCGTCGCGCGGAACGGCGAGTTCGCGGTGATGATCGGCCTCGCCGAGCACGGGCGCCCCACCGCCGGGGTGGTGGTCTGCCCCGACGGCGGGCGCGCCTTCGCCGGCGCGCGCGGCGTCGGCGCGTTCGAGGTCGCCGCCACCGGCGCGCGCACCCCGCTCACCGGCAGCCGCGTGACGTCCCTCGCCGAGGCGCGGTGCGTCGTGTCGCGATCGCACCGCGACGCCGCGGTGGACGCCGCCCTCGCGCGGCTCGGGTGCGGCGCGCTCGTCCCCTGCGGGAGCGCGGGGATCAAGGCGGTGCGCGTGGCCACCGGCGAGGCCGATCTCTACGTGCACCCGGCGCGCGCGGGCATGCGCTGGGACACGTGCGCGCCCGAGGCCATCGTCACCGCCGCTGGGTCGGTGCTCACCGACGTCCGCGGCGCGCCCTACGACTACCGATCGACGGCGCTCGCCAACTCCAGCGGCGCGATCTGCGCCCCGCCGGCGCTCCACGCGCTCGCGGTCGAGGCGCTCCGCGAGGGCGCTCGGTGAGCGCGGCGCCGGAGCCGAGCGAGGCGGCCGACGTCGTCGTCGTCGGCGCCGGGATCATGGGGCTCGCGATCGCCTACCACCTCGCGCGCGCGGGCGTGGAGCGGGTCGTCGTGCTCGACCGCGGATACCTCTGCGGCGGCGCGAGCGGGCGCAACGGCGGGGGCGTGCGCGCGCAGTGGTCGAGCGAGACCAACGTGCGGCTCATGCAGGAGAGCCTCCGCATGTGCCGCGACTTCGCGAGCGAGATGAAGATCCACACCTGGTTCCGCCAGGGCGGCTACCTCTTCATCGTCCGCACCGAGGAGCGGCGCCGCCAGCTCGAGGCGAGCGTCGCGGTGCAGAACGCGTGCGGCCTCGGCACCCGCATGCTGAGCGCGGCCGAGGCCCAGGGCGTGGTCCCCGAGCTGTCCACCGACGGCATCGTCGCCGCGAGCTACAACGCCGACGACGCGGTCGTGTTCCCGTGGCCGTTCGTGTGGGGGTTCGCCCAGGCCGCGAAGAAGCTCGGCGCGCGCGTCCACACCTTCACCGACGTCGTCGGGTTCCACACGCGCGGCACGACCATCACCGGCGTGAAGGTCCGCGCTGGCGGCGTCGAGCGGACGATCGCCACCCGCAAGGTCGTCAACGCCGCGGGGGCTTGGTCGCCCGAGATCGCGGCGATGCTCGGGGTCACGCTCCCGAACACGCCCCACCGCCACGAGATCTGCTCGAGCGAGCCGCTCAAGCCCTGGCTCAAGCCGCTCGTCGCCGACCTCACCGACGGGCTCTACTTCAGCCAGTCCACGCGCGGCGAGATCGTCGGCGGCATCGGGCAAGCGCGGGTGCCCCACGGCATCGACCAAGAGAGCTCGTTCGGCTTCCTCGGGCGCTACGCGAAGAGCCTCGTGCGCGCGTGCCCCATCCTCGGCACCGTCAAGGTGCTCCGCCAGTGGGCCGGCTGCTACGACATCACCCCCGACGCCAACCCGATCGTCGGCGCGGTCGACGACATCGAGCACTTCTACCAAGCCTCGGGCTTCATGGGGCACGGGTTCATGATGGCGCCCATCGTCGGCAAGCTCATCGCCGAGCACGTGGCCCACGAGACGACGTCGCCGCTCTTCGATCGCTGGAACCTCCGCCGCTTCCGCGAGGGGAAGCTCCTCAGCGAGTCCATGATCATCGGCTGACGCCGGTGATGCGCTGACGCGGGTGCACCCCGCGACGTGCCATCGCGGTGCCATCGCGGTGCCAACGCGGCGCCTCGCGCCCGCCGTGGCCGCCCCCCGCCATGCCATGGGCGGCGACGGCGGCGCGCGGCGCGACCGACCGGGGTAGCCGGCGCGCGCACATCGCCCACATGGAACGACCAATCGACGACGCATCGCCTGCGCGGCGCCGATTGTCGCCGCATGCCCGCAGAAATGAGGTTTAATGTGGCGTAATGTCCGCTGCACGGGCACAAGGCGCGCGGGTCGCCGGCAAATACGTGATCGAGGCGCGGGTGGGATCGGGCGGACAGTCCGAGGTCTTCCGCGCGCGGCACACGGCGCTCGACCGCGTCGTGGCGATCAAGTTCATGCTGCCGGGCCTCGCCGAGGACCCGCGCGCGGTCCGGCGCTTCATGCGCGAGGGGGAGCTCGCGACCCGCGTCGAGCACCCCAACGTGGTCGACATCCTCGAGGTCGCGAAGGACGAGGACGGCGTCCCGTTCATCGTCCAGGACTACCTGCGCGGGGAGGACCTCGACGCGCACGTGGCGGCGAAGGGCGGACGCCTCACCCCTCGGGAGGCGCTCGACATCTTGACCCCGATCGCCGACGCCCTCGGGTGCGCCCACCAGCTCGGCATCGTCCACCGGGACGTCAAACCCGCGAACATCTTCCTCGCGCTCGAGAAGAGCGTGTGTATCCCCAAGCTGGTCGACTTCGGGATCGCGCGCGTCGAGACCCCG